>DATBWE010000141.1:0-2001 GCA_036514975.1 Bathyarchaeia archaeon | reverse complement strand
GGGCTAGGGGCACGAGGAACCTTATGCTGCTCCTAAGAAGAAGAAGGTAGACGCTACCCCTTCAGAATCAAGAGTTCAGCAATCCGGCTCAGCGCGCCCAGAGTATCCTCTTCAACTGGCTGAGGGAGCTCGGCGAGCCTTGCTGCTCCCCTGCCAAAAGCAACCATCTTGGGCGGGGACTGGTTCAGGTTCAGCAGAGTAGCTGTTACCGCGAAATTCTTGGCCGCGGATTCTGTGACCAGCGGCACGGCCAGGACGTCTGGTTCCAGCTGCACAATTTTCTCCACCAGGTCTTGGGGAGACGTGTCTGAGCCGCCGTCAAGGGCTGTGAAGCCGCCTATCTCCAGCATCGCCATCAGTAGGGTCTTGTCGAAGCTGTGCGGGTCTCCCTGAAGGGAAGCGACCATGACGCGTCCTAAGACCCTTGCCTGTTCAACCCGGATCTTTGGCCGTAAGACTTCCAACGCTTTCTCTGCAGCCTTCTCGCAACTCTCAACCTGCTCGGTGGATAATCTATCAATCTCGTGTAGGTCTGAAACAATGTTCATGGCCTCAGAGACCGTGTCGATTAGGTCGTTGACCTCGCTTCGATCTCTAGACATTTCCGCGGCTGAGACGGCGGCGAGTTCATGGTCACCTTTCAGGATCATCTCAGTGAGATGTTTGGCCTTGGACTCGGCGGATTCTGCGCTGTCAGGCTTAGTAGTCATAGAAGCCCCTCTTGGACTTTCGTCCGAGTTTTCCCTGAGAAACCATCTTGACGAGCGATGCTGCGGGCCTGAAACAGGCGCCATGATCGTCTTGTAGAACTTTGAGGGTCGACAGGACTACGTCTAGCCCGATAAAGTCCGCCAGCTGCAAGGGTCCCATGGGGTGGTTGGCTCCGAGTAGAAAGGCCTTGTCGATATCGTCGCGAGACGAGACTCCCTCGTCCAGTAGCTTTATGCTTTCGTTTATGAAGGGCATGAGCGCCCTGTTGACGATGAAGCCTGTTCTGTCAGCAGACCGGACCACCGTCTTTCCCAGGGTCTCTACGAACCGGGAGGCCGCGGCAACCGTCTGCTCTGAGGTGCGTTCTCCCCTGATGAGTTCGACAAGCTTCATCGTTGGGACCGGGTTGAAAAAGTGCAGCCCTACGACTTTCTCGGGCCGCCTAGTGGCGGAGCCGAGCCTGGTTATGCTGATGGAGGACGTGTTCGACGCGAGTATCGCCTCTTTCGGGGCGGCTTTGTCGAGCCTTGCGAAAACCTTCTCCTTGACTTTGGGGTCTTCGAATACTGCCTCGACTACGAGGTCGGCGTTCCTGCATGCCTCCTCAAAGCCAAGTGTTGCCTTGAGCCTTGACTTTGCCTCTTCGGCTTTGGCGGAGGGGATGATGCCTTTTGCAAGGCCTTTGGCGATATAGTCTTCGATTCTTCGGATTCCAGAGTCTAGAAATTTCTGGTCCTGTTCTACAACAGCAACATCGTGCCCGGCCAAGAGAGAAGCGTAGGTTATGCCCGAGCCCATAGTTCCCGCTCCTACCACGACTATTTTCATCAGTATCAGCAGCCTCTGGCTATGGTCCTTTGATAGGGTTTTCTGCCGGCAAGCCACCTGCGGATATGAAGGGGAGGCTTTCAGAGAAGGGTGCTAGGTTTTCCGTAAAGTCTGAAAGTTGGTCTATCGAGAGTAGGACGACTCCGTTTCTCAGCTTTTCGCGAGGTTCGAGCAATGTCAACACCATGGGCAGGCCCAAGAGTGAGCCGGTTTCCTTCCGGCGGAGTTCTCGCAGAAGCGAGTATGTGGCCTTGAGCTGATGTTCCAGGGCTCTGGTAAACTTCGACGGGTAGGACGGCGTGTTCCAGTGTTTGCAGTCTATGCGGAGGACCAGGTTGCCTCTGGCAGCTACGATGTCCACCTCCCGTACCCTTCCTTCTTCCCGAGTCCGTACGTTCTTCTGGACTTTGTACCCGGCCTCGTCCAAACACGCTTCTGTGAACGATTCGAACTCCTGCCATT
>DATBWE010000140.1:0-5222 GCA_036514975.1 Bathyarchaeia archaeon | reverse complement strand
TCCCAGAGTTCGCGCAGGGAGCGATGGAGAACTGGGGCGCGATAACTTTCCGGGAAGTCCTCCTGCTCGTCGATGAGAACACGAGCCTGCGGGTCAAGAAGCTCGTGGCCGAGGTGATAGCGCACGAGGTTGCCCACATGTGGTTCGGAAACCTTGTCACTATGAAATGGTGGGATGACTTGTGGCTTAACGAGAGCTTCGCCACCTTCATGGCCTACAAGGTCGTTGACGCCGCGTTTCCCCAGTGGAAGGTCTGGCATGACTTTGTCCGCGTTGACACGTCGACCGGCATGTCCCGCGACTCGCTGATGAGCACCCATCCAATAGAGGTGACTATCAACCATCCTAGCGAGATCGAGCAGATCTTTGACGAGATAAGCTACAGTAAAGGAGGGAGCGTGTTGCGCATGATTGAAGCGTATACGGGGCTTGAGAACTTTCGAAACGGGGTCAGGACCTACCTGGAGAACCACCGGTTCTCTAACGCGACCGGAAACGACCTCTGGACCAGCCTCGAAACGTTTTCCGGCGCGCATGTCAAACGGATTATGAACGAGTGGGTTCGGAAGCCAGGCTACCCTGTCATCACCGCCTCCTACAAGGACGGCAACCTTGTCCTCAAACAGGAGCGGTTTCTGCTCTCCGGCGCCCGGGAGAAGAGCGTCTGGCCAGTTCCTGTTACGATGAAGGTGAACGGGAACCTGGAAAGGCTGCTCTTGGATAAGGAGGAGGACCGGTTCAGGGTCCCAGAGGGGCTGACGTCTCTCAAGCTGAACTTTGACCAGACTGGCTTCTACAGGGTCTACTACGAAGACCTCTACAGCCAGGTCTGGAACGGCCAGCCCTCAGCTGTGGACAAGTTCGGAATAATCTCCGACGCGTACGCTTTCACCATATCAGGCAGGATGCCGTTCCAGCAGTACGAGAGCCTGGTCTCCCGGTTCATCGGCGAGGAAGAATACCTTCCGGCCTACGAGGTCTCGGACCAGCTTGCTTCCCTATACAGCCTTACTCCCCGAGTCGGCGAGCTCTCAGCCAAGTACCACCGGTCACTCCTCAAGACCCTAGCAGGAAGGTCTGACGAGAACAGCATCATTCTGCGGGGCGTAGCCTCGTACCGGCTGGGCCTTGTCGATGCGGAGTTTGCAAGGGACCTTTCTGGAAAATTCTCAGGCTATGAGAGCGCGGAGCCTGACATGAGGCAGGCGTTGGCCGCGGCCTATGCTCGGACGACCGGCGACTTTGACGGAATTGTGGAAAAGTACAGGAAGACTACTTCGGACGAGGAGAAGGTTAGGTTTTTGGCCGCGCTGATGAGCTTCAAGGAAACAGCTCTAATCGATAGGACTTTCGCCTTTGCCAAGTCCAGTGAAGTGAAACGCCAGGACGTGGGAGGGATCCTGTTGGCTTCCGGGCGTAACCCTCAAGCCCGGGACGCTGTTTGGAACTGGCTCCGCACCAACCTCGACTGGCTGAGCAAGCTCTACGAGGGAACCGGGATTGTATCGCGGCTCCTTCGAGACATAATCCCTTACGCAGGAATTGGACGAGCGTCTGAGGTTGAGATGTTCTTCGCTAAGACCGAGGCTCCGGGAGCCGAGAAGGGAGTTGAGGGCGGCCTTGAGAAGCTACGAATCTATGACGGATTCGTCAGGATCGTCGAAAGGTCGCGGACGGAAGTCGTCGAGGCGGTCTGAGGATAAGAGACCTCTCGGGACCCGGTCCGAGGGCTCTCTACTTTCTCGATTAGTCTCACTGGGCCGCTGACTCCCTGGGGTGTCACTTCCGAAAAGTGCGCTCGCGCCCTACCGCTTAGGATGCTGCTTCATACATCTCGGAAGGCTGGAATAATTCGTTCAGCGAAATGTTTCAGCTGTCCCTGAGGATCCTTGTCGGGGAAATAGAACATGAGGTAGCTTACGCCCAGCTTTGAGAACTCGGCAACCTTCTCAGCAACCTCGTCCTCAGTTCCGATAAAGGAACGATTGCTACCACGAACCCGATTGACCAGGGCTTCGAACGATTCCTCCGGTCTTCTGTACTGACCATAGTGCTTTCGGAAAACCTCTAGGAAATCCTTCTCGTTTCCTGCTGTGAGACCCGGGGCATAGTAGGACCGTTCTATTTCTCTGACGTTTCTGCCCGCCGCGCCGCAGTGAGACTCTAGAACCTTCAGCTTCTTCTCGTATTCTTCGGGTGCGGTTCCGGTCGCGTTCCATCCGTCAGCCACCTCAGCAACTATCCGTAGCAGGGTCTTCTCGCCTGTTCCGCCGACCCAGATTTTCGAATGTGAGGGCCTGGGATAGCACCATGCTTCTTTGAGCTTGTGTGTTTGTCCGTTGAAGCTGGGCTTCTCCTGGGTCCACATGCTTCGGATAATCTGGATTCCTTCACGCAGCTCACTCATGCGTTGCTTAACCGGCGGGAAGGGTATTCCATATGCTTCGTACTCGGGCTCGTACCATCCGGCCCCCACGGCCAGCCTCAGCCTTCCACGGCTGATATGGTCGAGAGTAGCAGCCATCTTGGCGAGCAGTGAGGGGTAGCGGAATCCCACCGCGCTGACGAGTGTGCCTAGGTCGATCCGCCTGGTGGCTGATGCTAATGCTCCAAGGGTCACCCAAGCGTCCAGGCAGGGCTGCTTGGCGAGCTCTTCTGTTCTTCCTTGGAGATGGTCGCAGATGAAGAGTCCGTCGAACCCCAGTTTCTCAGCTTCACTTGCGACGCCGAGTACTGTTTCATAGGCGAAACCAACGTGGTTCTCAATCTGGACCCCAAACTTCAATCGGCCACCCCATGAAACGTACCGAGAGACTCGGACGCTGTTGTCCTAGAAGACTGAGACGCTAGTGATGTTGAAGTCTCTCGCCAGAACTCCTGGTTGTATCATCGTTGGCCCGCCGAATGAAGTGTTTCTCACCGGTTCGGACAGTTCTTCGATGTTGGTGAAGAGTTCGAGGAGGCTCTGGTTGAACCGTAGGTTCCTGACGGGTTGCTTGACCTCCCCGTTTTCCACCATGAAGGTGCCGTCCCGTGTCATGCCTGTGACGGTCTTGGTCCGAGCCTCTACCTCTCTCACATACCACAGCCGCGTCAGGAGTAGCCCGCTGTCCAGTTCCTCGACCAGCTCGTCAGGGGTTTTGGTTGGCCCACTACCTCGGATGACCACGTTAGTTGGTAGTTCGCCTAGGGGATTCGGTAGTGGTAGTTCGTGGCCTGTCGGCTTGGCGTCGCCGTATCTCTTGGCTGATATTCGGGAGGAGGCTAGGTTTCGCAGTGTTCCGTTCTCGACCAAAGTAAGCTTGCTTTTCGGGTAACCTTCGCCGTCGAACGGCGGCCCTGTCTGTAACGGGTGGTAAGCGTCATCTTCAAGCGTGATGTTCTCTCCCATTATTCGCTCGCCAATCCTCCCCGAGAGGTAGCTTCGCCCCTCCTTGTACTGTCTCATCCCAAAGTCCGGAGAGTATCCCGCTGTAGCGGAGACTGTGAGGAATAGCAGGGTCTCGCTCCACGCGGCCGGGTCTATCACAACATCATACTTTCCCGGCGAAATGTCTGCCTGGGACTTGTTCAGCCGGGCCCTTTCAAGAGCGGTCTCCGCGAGCTTCTCAGCGTCGAGGTCGCGAATGTCCGCGAAGGTTGAAAGCGCGAACCCGGTCTGGTTCCCGTTGTCAGCGTCCATCGTCAGTGAGAAGTGGCCTGTGGTCGCCCGGTGGTGCGCCTCCAGCCCTGAACTGTTGAGTATTGACACGTGGTCGGCACTGGTGCCTAGGACCCCTGATGCGAGTAGGCTGTTTTTCTTAGCTAGGTCGATTGCGAATATTACGTGGCCTGCTTTCACGTCTGCCGGAGCGTCCACGGTGGCCTCGTGGTACCTTTCCACGCTCCTGTATTGCTGGGGTCCCAGCATCGGCAGATAGTCAGGGTCCTCAGGTGCTGCCTTGGCCTGGGCCAGTGCTTTCTGGACCGTCTTCTCGATGAGACTTTTCTCGAGCCTTCCCGTGCTTGCTCTGCCCTGTCTCCTATCTGTTGTAACGCGAACTGACAAGTCTCGGCTCTTGCTGTGCTGTGACTGTCCGAGCTCGTTGTGGCCGAACCTCAGGTATTCCCCGATGTTGGTGGCTAGTGTTATCTCGACTTCGTCTGCTCCACGGGCGAACCCTTTCACCATGTCGAAAATCTGGTGCGCCTTCTGTCGCATCGTCTCTTGTTCGACCAGAGTGCTCTGGGTCATCGTCTCATGATGCTCCGAAGACTTTGACGTTCCTGAACCTTGTAGGCGAGGCTCCATGGCCTGTGCCCATGACCTGCATGGGCTGTCCCTTTCCACAGTTGGGAGTCCCCCACAGGACCCAGCTGTCTCTGTTGCATACTGCGTCGCACGAGTTCCAGAACTCGGGCGTTATGCCTGAGTACGCGGGTCCCCGGACCATTTCGCCTAGGCTGCCGTTGTGTATGACGTATCCTTTCTCGCAGTTGAACTGGAAATTGTACCGTTTCTGGTCTATGCTCCAGCCATAGTTTGTGACCATGAGGATTCCGTCTTTCGTATCCTCAATCAGCTCGTCATAGTCCCAGTCGCCGGGCTCAAGGCTGACGTTCGTCATCCTGATTATCGGTAGCTTGTAGCCGTCGGCCCGCATGCAGCCATTGCTCCTAGTCTCCTGCACCCTAGGAGCTGTCTCTCGCGACATCAGGTAGCCGGAGAACTTGCCATTTCTGACTGCGTATTTCCTCTGGGCCATGACCCCTTCATCGTCATAGCGGAAGGTTCCAAGGCCCTGTCCGTGCTCCAGGGTCGAGTCCATCACGATGTTAACGTGTTCGGACCCGTACTGTAGGTTTCCGAGCTTGTCGGGCGTGAGGAAGCTTCGCCCTGCGAAGTTAGCCTCGTAGCCCAGGACCCTGTCGAGCTCTATCGGGTGGCCACAGGACTCGTGAACCTGGAGGGCTACCTGGTCGCCGCTGAGGATGATGTCGGATGTTCCCTCAGGGCACTTTCCCGCGCTCGTCAGCGCAAGGGCATCTTTTGTTAGTTCTACAGCTTCTTCCGGCAGTCGCATCTGGTCGACTAACTCGTAGCCGCTCAGCATGTACTGTTGGGCCGAGCGCCGCTGAATACCGTTCGGACCCTTTGCCGCTACTATGATCAAGGTGCCAGAATGGGTCAGGTTCTGATAGATTCTCGACCCTTCAGAGTTCGCAAAATACTTGCCGATGGT
>DATBWE010000139.1:0-3958 GCA_036514975.1 Bathyarchaeia archaeon | reverse complement strand
CCAGCAAGAGCATGATAACCATCCTAGGGAGGATCCGTGAAAAGTACCGGATAAGGCATGGTTCAAAGTTCGAGTTCGTTGAGTATGAAGACGGTCTTCTCCTCGTACCCGTCAAGACGCTGAGAGAGCTACGAGGGAGCTTCAAACCCCACGAGAAAGTCATGAGGGAAGCCATACGGGAGCTCGAAGGAGAGCATAGAGAGGAAGCCGGATCCTGAGAGAAGGCCTAGTCCGGGTCTGGTCTGCAACTAGCCACCTCCAAGACCAAGCTGTCCGCCCCTATCCTGTAACAGGCAGTGTCGAGGGCGGGTAACGTGAGAGAATAGAAGACTAGACCCGCTCGGTTCAGACAGATCCTTGACCGGCCCGAAGCCCTTCCGGTTCGTCTGCCCCTTCTGCCTATCCCAGATGACCATCTCAATCCGAAGTCTCTCCTCCGAAGTAAGGGGGGTCAGGAGAATCATACAACACATGAAACGCCACCAGAAACTCTTCCTACGAGCAGCCAGCATGATTAGCAAAGAAATCCCACTGGTCAAGTGGAGGCTCGCAAAAGCCCGCGCCAGCTTACGCCCCACCGGCCTAAGACGGTAAGGCTCCTGTTCCTACGCAAAACGATAAGACACCACCAAGCCCCGCCCATCATGTGAAACTCGCGAGCCCACCCCTCAACATCCGCTTCCTCCGAAAGAAGCTCAGATTCGTACAGCAGACAATGAAAGAACATGAAATCGACGCGTGGATAACCTTCACACGTGAGGGAAACGAGGACCCTCTAGCCCAGGACCTACGCTTCAGCGACCTCACCTGGCGCTCCGCAGCCATCATCCAGCAAGACGGAACAAAAACAGCCATCGTCGGCAACCTTGACGTGGAAGCGGTCAAGCAGAAAAAGTTCTACGACGAGGTCCACGGCTACGCCAGCGAAGGCGCCGCACCCAAACTCAGACAGTTCATCAGTAAAACAAAGCCCAGGAAGATCGCAGTAAACACCAGCTACGACCACGGCACCGCAGACGGCCTAACAACAGGCATGGAAGAATACCTCAAGGCCGCCCTGAAAGGCTACAAGCGCCGGTTCGTCTCAGGAGAAGACCTCATCATCGCCCTCCGGGCCAGGCTCATACCTGAAGAAGTAGAACTCGTAACCAAGTCAATCGGGGAATGCGAAAAAATCTACGACACCATCGAGGACATAATCAGGCCCGGCAGGAAGGACAAGCAGATCCACGACCATGTCCACAGGCTCCTCGACGAGAAAGACCTCGCACCAGCATGGGCCCAGGACCACTGCCCCTCAGTCATCGTCGGTAGCAGTCCCGCAGGCCACGTCGGCTACCACAACGACACGATAAGGAATGGCGACTTTGTCAGGCTCGACTTCGGAGTCAGCTACCAGGGCTACTGCAGCGACATCCAGAGAAACTACTATGTCGGTTCCGGAAACATTCCCCGCGGCGTAACGCGCATGTTCGAAACAGCGCGCTCTGCCAACGCGGCCGCCCTCCAACTCCTCAGACCGGGAATCCCAGGCTACAAGGTCGACCAGGCCGCAAGAAGACACATCACGAAGCGAGGCTACTCCGAATACAAGCACGCCCTAGGCCACGTCCTGGGCCGGAGCACCCATGAAATCGGCCCACTACTCGGGCCCAAGTGGCCCAGCAGGTACGGCAAACAGGTCGAAAAGCCCGTCCAGAAAGACATGGTCTTCACCATCGAACCCTCAGTCACCACCAGGCACGGCACCTGCAACCTGGAACAAGACGTCCTAGTCACACCAAGCGGCTATCGGGAACTGTCCACGCCCCAGAACGACCTCATCCGAGTCGGCTAAACGCTCATGGGAACGAGCGCTGGACCTCTATCGGACTAGGACCGGTTACTAAGCGGTTTTCTATCAAGGAATCCCCCTCTGACTGAACAGCCCAGTAACACACGGGACGATCATGGCTTCCCTAAAGTTCCTAATATCATCCTCTCCCTGCCTAGCCCTCGCCACAGGCTTCCTACTCATCCTCCCCGAATTCTTCGGCACCACAACAGCACTAGTACAGACAGGATGGGGGCTCGTAACCGTCGGAATCCTACTACAGCTCGTCCTCCCCCTCTCACGCCGCTACAAGTAGTATGGCCTGAGAGGTGCTTCCGAGACGAGAACCCTCACCCAGAACCTCGCCCTAGTAGAGCTAGGCCTACTACTACCACAGCCCGCCCTGCTATTCCTCTCAATCTACAGAGTCTTCTCCTTCCACTACACAGCACCAATCATCATAATCCTCTCCGCTTCATGGGGATGGTTCAACTATGTAGGAAAGTCACAGCAGAGGGTACGGGAATTACTCGTTGAGCTCGAAGTGCTCCTCGACGAGTTCGGCACAATAAACTTCCAGCAGGGAAGAAAACAAGACGATGTCAGAATCATCAGTCTCCTAGACAACGCATCTTTCGGCTCCAGCCGAACAACCACACCGGAACTCGCAGCCGAGACCGTCGAGAAAATCAGAGAACAATACAAGACATTCCAGCTCTGGTATTTCTCCCTACTGCACAAGGTCAGAGTGATGGTGCGAAGAGCGGGAAACCTCCTCGACTATGACCTGGTCGACGCAGGAAACGACCTTGTCGACTTCTACAACAGCTTCATCGAAACCGTCGCGGATGAAACGCTCAGCCTAGTCAACAAAGGAGAGCTAGAAGACCTCCTCTCATCGCGGCAGATTCTCAAGTCCTTCACCATCAACATGTCAGAGCTGCGTGGAAAGGGAAACGCTCTCCTGAAAAAAATGCGGAAGCAGGGATACACCATCTCAGGAATGGAGCTAAAACCGTTCAGCCAGGACCTGGCCATGGTAGAAACCGTTGAGCCCGCGGCCCTGCAGGAAGACTCAGGACCGGCGCAAGTAAAATCATAACCTTTCCGGAACAGAGGTCTAGTCCAGAAACCCGTCCTTCCACGAGACCTTCGGGTCCCTAGTTCTCAAGTCAGGACCCTTCATCGCGGCCGACTTGAGGTTTCCCAGATAGAACGCCCAGGGCGCAGCCTCCACCAGCTGCCATTTCCGCCCCTCCTCCGTATTATCATACGTCACCTCAAGCTCGAAAACAACCGGCTTCTCCCCTCTCAAGGAGTACCGGACCCTTCCCGGCCCGCCGGCCACCTACTCCATCTCCCAGTGCTCACCCTCCTTCCAGTCCAGGACTCTAAACCTGTCAGCGGGCCCGCTCGTCCAGCCGAACTCCAGCATCTCACCGACAGCCATTCGTCCCTTGGCCGAGACGGAAAACCAAGACGACAAGCCCTGCGATGTCCCTATCAATCTCCAAGCTTCCGCCTTACTGATAGGAAGAACAACCTTCAACCTCGTAGTATTACCCAAAAAGTACGGGTTCTCCACGTCAACAGTTTCCGTCAACACTGTTCACAACGCGAGACCTTGAACAGGCAAGTAGAAGTTTAAAGGGGCCTGGCATGTTCACGCATGGCTGAACAATAATGGAATCAACAACCCAAGTAACCCGTCCACAGCCCAAGGAAGGAACCCTTGTACACTTCGAGATACCCGCCAGCGACCCTGCCAAGCTGTCCAGTTTCTACAGCCAGCTCTTCGGCTGGAAATTCAACAAGTGGGAAGGAGCCGCAACGCAGAACGCAACGCAGAAGTCCAGCATGGACTACTGGCTCATCAGCCACAAGGACGCCACCAGCCCAGACGACACCATTGGAGGCCTCTTCAAGCGCAACACCCCACAAGAGCAATTCCTCAACTACATGCTGGTCAAGTCGGTCGACGACTCGCTCGCAAAAGCCACCGGCCTAGGCGCAAAGGTCTTGATGGCGAAGCAGGAAATCCCCAACATGGGATGGTTCGCAGTCCTCGCGGACCCTGACGGAAACACCTTCGCGCTCTACCAGTCCAAATCCGGAATGTAAAGATCCAACCCTTCCAGACCACAA
>DATBWE010000138.1:0-3132 GCA_036514975.1 Bathyarchaeia archaeon | reverse complement strand
TGGACCGCTCATCATTGCCCAGCCGGACCTGTTTCTGCTCTTCCTCGTCCTAATCACGGCCCCTGCGGCGTTTGGGGCCTTCTTCCTCTTCGCGGCCTACAAGACTCTACAAGTCCGACGGCAGAAACCAATCGGCTGGAGTATGATAGAGGATACTGCGGAGGCCGTAGACGACCTGGAACCCCGAGTGGAAGGCTTCGTGCTTTACCAAGGCGAATTATGGAGGGCAATCTCCGACGGACCCGTGAAGAAGGGCGGAAAGGTGAAGATAACGGCCAAGGAAGGCCCGATGCTGAGGGTCTCGCCTCTAACAGGTCCGAGTCCAACCAATACCTAGCTTGCCTGACCGACAAGCCTAGGTTTTTAATCGCAACACATTCCACGTGCACCCCATATGTCAGCGCGAGCCGGACTTTTCAGTCGTGTTGCAAGCATTCGGGGGCTTGCGGTTCTCCTCACGATCATCGTCTATGGTGGGGTGGCAACGTATTACGTAATGAGCGACACGTCTGTCAGAGGCCTGACGGTCAAGATGTTCTACGTCTCAAGATCGTGCACCCCCGACTCTGGAACCTTCAACCGAGCGGCAACCTACAATATCCAGACCTCTGTCTGGAGTACCCATTCGCTTCGAACCTCCCTGAGCAACGTACAGTTCAGCCTCGCGGTCGACGGGACCGAGGTCGGAACCACGAACGAGACGGGGGTCCCGTTTGACCCTGGAAACAGCGCCCCATTCATTCTGACCTTCAAAGACCTCAACGTAGACCCGAATTCGCTGCCCGGGTCCCCAGAGCTCGTCCTGAGCTTAACTGCCACCGTCACAGCTGGAATCGTCACTGCTACACTCACCCGCTCCGACAGTCTAGTACAGAACTTTGCCTCCACCTCCTGTTAGCGAGCCGTCCCATCTGAAGCCCAGCCGTACGGACGCAGCCTACTAGTCCTTTGGACCCCCTCTTGTCAGGTATCCCAGGTGTCGGTTTCCCGGGTAGTGTTAGGCCCACACGATCCTATCCGATTCTATTTGGACAAAACATGCTGGAAACGGGGTCAGTTTGGGCCTAAGCGGAACGCTTTTCTTCTCATCAAAACATGGCTGGGCCATGCCGAAGGCAACCGGAATACCAAAATCAGTACTCGCCGACATCAACCGCCTCAAGACACGGCTCAACTCGTTAGAGAAGACCCAGTCTTCGCTGACAAAGGAGTTCAAGAGCAGCATGAAAGCGCAGATGGACGCGATGAAGAAGCATGAAGCCACACTCGCCCAGATGGGGAAGAAAGCTGTGAAGCGGGAAAAACGCAAGCCAAGTCCCTACAACCTCTTCCTCAAGGACAAGATGTCCTCGGGCATGAGCATGATCGAAGCCGTCAAGGCGTGGAAGGCAAGGGGAAGCGGAACGTCCTCTTCCCCCACGCGACAGAGCAGCCAAGAGTGGCCACAGACAACACAGCAATACTGAAACAGTCCACGTCGAGGCCGGTTAAGACAAGAGTCTGCACCGTCCGTAAAGTCCCACCTTTCTTCTCTCTCTCCAGAGATGAGCCCCAATCTCCCGCTTGAAACGCTAACCAGCAACCAGCGTATGGAAATTATTGTCAGAAATCCGAACGACATTCACCGAGCCTATACCAAATACTACTCTAGCTTGGCTGACCATTTCAAACAGGAGCTAGGGTCGACGAAAATTCGAGTGATTTTGGAAGCAGGATGTGGGAAAGGCCAACTCACTATTCCACTTCTCAAGAAACTTCCTAGAGGGGTGCGGATGATCGCGGTGGACTCTTCCCGAGGACCCTACTCCGGTTGGCTTGACGAGCTTCCCCAGAGCTTGAGAGAATCAGGATTCGAAGATAGAGTAAGAATTCTGGAAGCTGACGTCAGCGATGTGAAAGGCTTGAAACCCAACAGCGTCGACGCTATCGTTTCGAATGAACTGTTATGCGACCTGATTCCGAAAGCCCGACTAACAGGGGCATTGGACGAGTTCTGAAGAGTCCTACGAGCTGGAGGACTCATGGTCCATGGCGAGTGGTCGTCATACACGGAAGGAAGACCACGGTCTCTGCTGGTTAAGCATCGGCCATCTTGGACCCCTGACCAGATTCACTTCATGATGTTTAGACGTGGCTTCACGAACTTTCATGTGAGCTATTTCGAATCAACGATTAGGTTCATGTTTGAGGCTGCCATGACCGAACTTAGAAGCTGGGGAGCCGCGGACAAGTATCTGAAGCAGCATGAGAGGCTCCTGAAGAGAGACGGTTTTGCGCTGCCTTTCGAACACGTGATAAGGTGCGAAAAGTAGGGCCTTTCCTGATTGGCAGAAGGCTGTGCCAGTCTGGCCTGAGAGCTTCAGCAGCCTAGAAAGACATTAAGGCCGCAGCGTCTTCGCTCGACTGACCTTGATTCGCTACGTCGTAGTCATGGTAGAGCCCGAGTTCGAGGAATCAGTGGGGTTCGTGGCGCGGGCGATGAGGAATTTCGGGCTTGCGGACCTGATCCTAGTAAACCCTCTCGTCACAGTAGGGTCTCTTGCAAGAGCGAGGGCGGGCCATGCCCAAGATGTTCTAGACCAGGTTCGATTGTCCTCCTCATTGAAGAAAGCGGTCAGAGGTACTGACCTCGCTGCCGGAACCACCGCACAACGTGCACGTTCTCTTCACAGAATCCTCAGACGACCGAGCACGCCTCGGGAGTTCTCGGAGAGAGTCAAAGGCATCTGCGGGACCGTTGCGTTGGTGTTCGGGCGTGAGGGCACAGGACTGACGAACGAGGAGCTTGACCTGTGCGACCTAATCATAACTATTCCGGCCTCGGAGAAGTATCCGACTCTGAACATCTCACACGCTGCGACAACGATATTCTACGAGTTACACAACTCGAATAGAGACGACTCAAGAGAGGCGCTCGCCGACACAAACGTCAGGGCCAAATTGGTGGAATTTATCGAAAATGCTGCCTTCTCAGCAGGACTCACAGAAACCGAGATTGGACTGGCCACGAGAGCCCTCAGAAACGTGATGGGAAGGTCCGCCATAAGGGCAAGAGAGGCAAGCTCTCTAGCCGGAACATTTCGGGCAATAGCAACAAAGCTGGAGCACCAATCCAGACCAAGCCACGAGGCT
>DATBWE010000137.1:0-2321 GCA_036514975.1 Bathyarchaeia archaeon | reverse complement strand
GTCCGAGAAGGGGCACCTAGACCACATTAGAGGGGGAGAGAAGGGGCCTGCGGGGCCCTGGGAGTTTGAAACGGTCTGTAGGGGCGTTGGATAGACTGGTCGGGAGCTCAGTCCATACGCAGCACACTACGGACGCTGGTCGCCGGGGACGTACTTGAAGTTCCGCCAGACCCCGGTTCCGCCCTGTCCATGAATCGACGTGCTCCCTCTTTCGGGGTCGACGGGTTTCAGTGTGAACAGTCCGAAACCCAGCGTAATCTCTCTTGTAGCCACTGGAACATGCTCCGCTTTGAAGAAAGGTCTACCATCCACATACCATTCTGCCCTTCTCTCCTCTGGATTCAGCCTTACTGAGTAATGGTGGACTTTTCCGGGCGCAGTATTGATTCCTGCGAACGGCGACTCGACTAGATATGTGAAAGCTGTCTTCTCATCAGTTATTCCCGGAATCAGAAGCCTTTCATAAATGGCCCCAATTTTTCGCCCCGTGGAGACGAAGTCAAAGACCATTCCTGTTGCCAATTCTAGTGTTATGAACCCAGCAAACGCGTCCCTTATGTCCTCGGCGTTGCTGCGATAAGTCTCGGCTCCCATCTCCACCTCGAAAACAGTAGTTCCTGTACGTGAAACAGGGAAGGTCCGAGTTGAGACGTAGAGCTGCTTGGGGTCGTCGAACATGTGAACCTGGTCATGTTTACGAGTGAACGGGTCCACAGTCAACGCCAGGCCCCCTTCTCGAGATTCTAGTTTGGCCATCGGCTCTTCATAGGTCCAGACCTGGCCGCTTCCCAATGGAAAACTGAGAAGCTTCCATTTTGCAGGGTCAATCCTCCCTCCGGAGAGGTCATCGTAGAGCGTTGTTCCAACTTCCAGCATTCTAGTTCAGATTTGAATCCTGGAACCATACGAGTTTTAACGTTTTCGAGTTGAGAGTCCGTACGGTCAGCTGCTGCCTAAGATGTAGGCTTTGCTCCCAGCTTCGCTGGGTTCTAGACGTTCCTGCTAATTTGCCAGTCGCCTGCACTATTGTCAGCCTATTCAGCCTCATGCTACAACAGGTTAAAAGACAGACGACTAGAGAATGGTCACGGTTTGGTAAAGAAATGAGAATGGGATTAATCATGATTGGGGTACTCCTCCTGATAGCGGGCATCGCATTTGAGTCGCTCTACGTAACTAGCTCTCAGGTCAATTTCTCGGGCACAACAGTTTCTCAGAGCACGTGGCTCGCCACGGGAATAGTGTTCATACTCGGAGGGCTTCTGCTGTCTTGGGCGGGGCTGAGGATTCCCAAGGTGAAGACAGCTCGGTAGAACTGCCTAAGAGTAGTCGAGAAGCGTAGTCTTTTTCTTCGCGGGCCTTATGCCCTTATGTTTTGCAGCCTCAAGCAGCCTATGCATCTGCTGCTCCTTGCGCCTGCTGGTCCAGTAATAGGCCTCGTCAATCGTGCCTTCCGCTATCAAGACTGTCATCTTTCCCGCCCTTGTTCTGCCTGTCCTTCCGCGCCTCTGAATCATTCGAATCTCCGAGGGAACAGCCTCATAGAAAATGACATGGTCGACATCAGGAACATGCAACCCCTCCTCTCCAATGCTCGTGGTCACTAGAACGTTGTAGAGCCCCCCACGGAACCTTTCCAGTATCTGCGTCTGCTCGCTCTGGCTGAGCCCGAGGTCTTCATCACTACGCGTGGCTTGGCCGACGAATCTGACGGCCGAAACTCCGTCCAGCCGGTTGAGCCCGCTGACGACTGTCTCCACAGTATCACGGAATTGGGTGAAGACAATAATCTTGGCCGCCTTGTTCGTTCGCAGGTCCTCTGCGACGAGGTCTCTGAGACGCTTCAGCTTGGGGTGTTCACTATCGCCTAGGGCTTGGCTGAGCCTCTGCGCTTCCAGGATTCTAGGGTCTTTTGAAAGTCCACGTGCGGACTTGCTGTCCGCGAGGTTCAGTCTCGAAAGAGACCTTATGAGACTGTGGACTCCCTGAGTTTCAAGCACTTCGACCGCGTGCATGAGAGACATGGCCTGGGCCTGAAGCACTACGGCTCCATACAACATCCGAGGTCCTCCCCTCCTGATCCGGTCTCGGAGCTTTTCAGCCAACTCAAGTAGTATTCTTTTGGAAGGCGGAACGCCGGACGGTAGCTGATGCATCATTCTCAGCTTTCCAACCCTCTCGTCCAAAGCGTCCCGCAGGACTCTGGAGATTTGCCTGTAGGCCTGGGGCAGCGCAACTTGGACCCAGTTCAGGGACACTTCCTTGACGTAGGCTGTTACGTCTTCATCCGACTCTGTCCGTGTCTCTACGTTCGTTATGGC
>DATBWE010000136.1:0-4266 GCA_036514975.1 Bathyarchaeia archaeon | reverse complement strand
GGGGCACGGGTCGTACACGAGCCTAGTCAGGGGTATGGGTACGCCTGCATACGAGGCCTGCGGGAGGCTTTGCGGTTCCCTAAGGTCAACGTGGTGGTTCTAGTCGAAGGAGACATGACTTTTGCGGGAAAGGACCTGTCAAAGCTCGTCCCGTACCTGGACAACGTGGACATGGTAGTCGGGACCCGGACGACACAGGAATTGACTACAGAGGATTCTCAGCTGGACTGGTTCTATGTCTGGGGAAACATGTTCCTAGCTAAGCTAGTACAGGTCAAGTTTTTCGACATAAAGCACTGGGGCAGAGTCCGGCTTACCGACGTGGGCTGTACCATGAGAGCGATTCGGGCAGAGGCCCTTCAGAGAATCATAGACAAGCTGTATGTTGGCGGGTCTTACTTCTCTCCCCACATGCTCATGGCAGCCATGGCCGATGGACTTAGACTCGTAGAGGTCCCGGTCACCTTCCGGAAGAGATGGGGAGTCTCAAAAGGAGCGGGTTCCGGAAGACGGAAAGGTTTCGGAATCGGGCTTCAAATGATATGGCACATACTCACATTCTAGCAAGCGAGAGCAAGCCTACCTTCTCGGCTGAGGCATTTTGAGATTCTGCTTCCTGGCCAGCCGGGACTGGGCCCACCCCGAGGCTGCAGGAGGAGACTTCTACCTCAGCAACTTGGCGCGGAGCCTTGCCAAGAGAGGTCACAAGGTTACATACTTGGCCTCTTCCTTTGGCAGGAACTCCGGCAAACAGCTTGTAGATGGAATCGAGATATGCAGGATAAGACCGGGGACCCTTTACCCGGTTCGGCTGTTCCGCCAGTATCTTAGAATCAGAGGATCAGTGGACGTTGTCGTAGAGGAAATCTTCGGAGGAAAGAAGAGTCCCACGCTGGCTCGTCTCTATTCAGGAAACCGCCTTGTCGCGGCATGGTACCAGCGTCATGAGAGAATTTTCGCAGAACAGTATCCACGCGGCATTGCAAAGGCTCTGTCGATCGCTGAGAAATTACTGGCCACAATTTATCGAGGATACCCAGTTATGACGCTCTCCGACAAATCAGCTAGGGAACTGTCTCAGATGGGAATCAGCCCGGCCAGGATCGGTATAGTGCCCTCAGCAGCGCTCATGGACTTCCCGACAAGGGAGGAAATACCTCCGTTTGAGAAACGAGAAGACTCGATGATCTTCATCGGAAAAATACGGAAGTACAAGAGAATCGATCACGCAATTCGGGCCGTGAGAAGACTGCGTGATTCCCAACGACCTTGCCGCCTAATCGTTGCTGGGAATGTGGCCAGAGACGACAAAGGTTACCTTACTGGACTGATGGGGGAGGCTCACCGGCTTGGGGTCGACAAGCTCGTTGACTTCAAGATATACCCAGGAGCGATTCCTTTGAGGGAGAAGCTCGACCTTCTGAGAAATTGCAAGGTTCTTCTCCAGCCTTCACCGGTTGAAGGGTTCAGTATGACAACAGTGGAGGCTAACGGCTGTGGCACTCCCGTAGTGGTTAGCGACGGTGTTCCGAGGGATGCGGTAGTTCACGGGGAAAACGGGCTGGTCTACCCGTTTGGTGACGTTGAGGCAATGGCTGATAGGTGCAGAGAGCTATTGGAGAATCCTATGCTGTGGAATACCTTGTCTGAAAAGGGTCTCAAGATGGCAGAGAGGTTCAGCTGGGATAATACGGCAGACGCCTTCGAGAACTTTGTCAAGCAACAGTCACTGGCGTGCTGAGATCGGATCCCTTCTCGTGACGTCTCCAGCTTTCGATCAGGACCCTTCCCAGCATAAGGATCCCTAATAGGTTCAGTAATATGGCCAAGTCGATGAGCCTGTCGACGGCGTAGGAGAGCGAGAACCATGCTTCCACAAGCTGCGCATGGTTGAAGTTGGGAAGCGCGCTCGGAACCCATACCGACCAACCTGCTATCAAGTAGTACATGGACACAAATGTTGTTGCTGTAAGGACCCAGAAGGAGAAACGAATCGACCTCCTATCACTCACAAAAGCCACCGGAGCCAGAAGGGCTACTGGTATCAGAAAATATCTCCCCGAAACCCGAGTTGGAAAAAAGTCGGAGAGCAAAGTGATGAATGCGACCAGCATTATGGCGAGATCGCTCCGGGCGAAAGAAACCCTCCTAAGACCTATCCACGCAACAGGGACCACAGAAATCCCGAAAAGTAACTTACCAAATGTCCCGTAGCTCAGGCCTATGAGGGGGACGAGGTTGACGTCTGGGTACCACATTCTCTCCCTTCCAACCAGCCCGTTTAGCGGTGAGATCAGGGGCAGAAAACTGAATGCGTCTGCCGAAATCGGAGAACTTGTCGGTAGCGCGTTGGACCCAGCAGCGAAGTGAGAGATCCGGAGAATCGTCTGACTGAGCATCACGAAGGGAGAATAACCAACGAAAACATATGGTAAAATGGTAAGAAAGGCCACGGACAAACCGATGGCGAGACCCCGAAAGTTTGACTGGATTCCCGCGTATCTAATGGACACCAATGCGATGAGGCCAGCAGGAACGATTGCTGTTTGCTTCGTGAGCAGCGCTAGGCCCAAGCACACCCAAACTAGGCCGGTGCGTTTGCGAAGAAGAAATAGCATCGCCCCCAGTAGGAACATGATCAGTATCGGGTCGGTCTCACTCCAAACCGCAGCATCGAAAATCAGGGCGGGATTCAGTAAGTAGGCACCGGCTGCGACAATCGATTTCTTTCTCGAAGGAGATAACTCGAGAGCCAAGAGGTAGACGAGAATTCCACTAACGAGGTTTCCGAATATGTTGATGGTCTTCGCGAGAAATTCAAAGGCGAAGTTCTCGACGGACGTAATGCCGGCCGCTGCCAAAGGGACGGCTGCGGCGTAATAGAAGTATCCCAGGAGGGGAGGGTAGGGATATACTGCGTGCTGGTTTGGAACCCCTCCGAAGGCTTCGGCGACCACGGTGACCAAGGGTCTGAAGTAGAGATCTCCTAGACCGCCTTGCATTAGGGAGTAGATCCATATTTTCTCGGAGAAGATGTCATGGGGATGGTTTGCGAGGGGCGTCACGGCTAACTGAACTGCGAGGCTTGCAAGAACTAGAAGTAGGAGCGGTCTGGGCATTTTGCGAATTTTCGTCAATACTGAAAGTGAGGAAGTGAAAAGTCCTCGGAATCGTTCCCGGTAGAGAAATAGAATCGCAATCGCCACAAGGGAATATACGGGAACCAGTGCAGAATCGTTGGAGCGTGGAGCGAAGAATGTGTCGTGAGGAACGCTTACCACTAAGTTTTCCAGCACTACAGAGAAAGCTTCCCCGCCGGAGAGAGAAGCGATTTGAAGGACCCTTCTGTCAGCTGCAAGAAGACTTGGCACAATGGAGGAGGTTGCTGTGTAGGTCTTTGCTCCTCCCTTCGAAACAGAGATGAGTATGAACGCTCCTCGCTCTATGTCCACAGTTACATGGAAGGGTTCTCCGGGAGTGTAGGAGCCGAGCAGTTCAGAATCGTAAGGTGTCAAAACCCCCCTCTGTAGAACATACCCCATTATGCTGCTGCTAAGTCCTTGGAAGTCGACTGTCACGTTCTCGTTCGCCAGAGGAAAGAAAATGGATAGTCTCACAGGAACCACCGAAGAGGAAGGGGGCACTGTCAGGTCAAACTGGACCTGATACGAACTCTCGGACGATGTAACATCGACGAGGGGATTCGACCCAGGAACGGTGTTGATAGTTAGCCTGTCAGGAAGTATTTCAATCGAACCAGCACTGGACCCTGAACCCTTGGGATCCGAATACAGAAAGTTGGCGTCAAACCCCGCCAACTGCGCGTCGTAGCTTGGTGCCTTCCAAGGGAAGAAGGTGACAGCGACGATTAGCAATACAATAACTGTGGGTTTCGTAAGACGTTTTGCAGTTTCCTTATTCAATGCTGCGGACCTGCAAAATTCCTTGGCGAGAAGCGAGAGAACCAACGCCTTGAGTTGGAGGAGACATTGGGACGACTCCACCATCTCAAAGCCCCCTGAGTGACTCCCAAGATAGCGGCGAGGTTTGCCAGGATTCCAATCGTAATGGCTTGATCTGAAAGGTAGAGTGAAAGCAACCAAGTGCCAAGACCGTCCGAGGCGCTGAGTCCAGAGAATATTCCGGGGTACTCCTTCGACCAGAGCAGTAGGAGACCGTGCATCGAGAAAGTGGCCGTAGCAGTAAGTATGACAATGGAAAGGGCCGCAACCCTGTCACGTAGTATTACTATACATGGGATTAACA
>DATBWE010000135.1:0-3130 GCA_036514975.1 Bathyarchaeia archaeon | reverse complement strand
TGGTTAGTTGCGCGCTTGCGGTTTTCACGTTGAGTTCTGGTCCAAGGTCGACCCATAGCTTGTAGGCTGGTTTTCGAGCTTCTGGAAACCTCTCAGCTCTCGCGATTGTGCCCGACCAGATTTCCACTTTCTGAAAGTCTTGGAATGAGGTGGGGTCCAAGCCCGGTTCTCCTAACCGGTGATAGGCTGCCGACTATTCTGGTTTGGCCTGTTAAGGGGGCTATCCTTTTTCGCTGGATGAGCTATGTTTCGCACGATTGAGGCTTCGCTGGGTCTGGTGGTGCTGTAGTCATATTGCCCCTTCTCGGGACGAGCGCTGGTGGTTATCTGATCCAGATGAAGAGTATTCGGTTGGCCATCAGGGTTTCGAACAGTTCGTCTCTGACGTCCGCTGGCGTCGGTCGTGGGGGCTCGGAGACGGTTACCTGTCTCTCTGCCATAATATATCCAAGGCTTACCGTGGGCGTTTACAGTTTAAAAGCTGAGTCAACTGGCTTGAGGGAATTTACTCAATTTTCTCTGCCAGTTTTCTTGGAGCCCACAAAGAGACCTGTGGATTCCACAAACATGAATCATTCGATCCTGTTTGGAATCCGAAATGCGGGGGCATCGCTGCTAGCATCGGAAGATCACGTTTGTTAGGCGGTTTCAGCGGAGATGCATTTCTTCATCCGGGCAACGTGCCCTCCGTGCAGGTCAGTCCACTTCATTGGCGTTCTTCCGCTGGCCTGTTCGGCCACCATTGGAACGCCGACCTCTCGGCTGACATACGTCGCTTATTGAGTTGACGGAATCCTCCAATTCTGACAAAGACTTAAGGGAACTCATCACGCCTCCTCCAAACTTACCGGTGAGTCCGCTTGTCGAACCCGAGGTTCGAAGCTCCGTCATGGGACCAGGTCTACGACATGCTGATCAAGCTGGCTGCTGAAATCAAAAGGTCAGGATTCAACCCTCAGGTCATAGTCGGCATTTCCCGGGGAGGTTGGCCCCCTGCTAGGGTCATGAGCGACCTTCTCGGAAACCAGAACCTCGCAAACATGAAGGTGGTCTTCTACAAGGATATCGGGGTGAGAAACAAGAAGCCTACGGTTACTCAGCCGGTGACCTCTGAGGTCAAAGGCAGAAGGGTCCTGGTGGTCGATGACGTGTCTGATTCGGGACACAGTCTTCGGGTAGTGTCAAACCATCTGAAGGGAAAAGGGGCCCGAGATATCCGGGTCTGTACCTTATACCTCAAACCGCACAGCATCTTTGTCCCCGACTACTACAGCCGACAAACCACCAAGTGGGTTATATTTCCCTGGGAAAGGCTTGAGGCAGTGCGGCTGATCGCCAAGAAATACAGGCCAGGAAGGAGAAACACTGCCCTCGCTGTCAAGGCGCTAAGAGGAAGCGGTCTCGACTCTAGGCTCATACGTCAACTCTTGAATGAGTATCGATGATCGAAGGAGTTGACCGGCGACACCTGCTAATCTCGGGATTTTCCTCAGCCAGGATAAAGGACCCGAAGGCTGTGTTGGGCATATTGCGGGAATCCTTTCCCCGGGTGGAGGTCCAGTTGATGCGCGCTGACCGCATCGCCGGGACTGAGCATTTGTCCTTTGCCACCTTGAACGCTGTAAGAGCCTTTGGCCGAAAGTACAAGCGTTCACGGAGCCTGGCGATGGAAATTCTTCTCTACGCTTCCTGCCAGCGTCAGATTTCAAAGGCCATCGAGCTCCTAGGCGTTACCGCGGCGACCAGACAGGTCGGAGTCGCCGCTCTCTCCACGAGGATTGCGGTCTTGGAGGACCTCCAAGAGGCTCTAAGGAAATTGCTAGGGGGAAAAGTGGACGATGGGGTATTGGAGATCCGGACGAATAGAAAGCTTTCCGAGCTAAGGAGGGTGTTTGGCATACTCGACAGAGAACTGGAGGCTTCGAGGCAGGGCGGGGAAGGGGATGCGGAAGTAGTCAAACGGCTGGTGATTGAGAGGTCTGCTCTACTCGCACTCGAGGGCTAGGCGCTCTCTTTTCTCTCTCAATTCCGAGAATCTGGCCCGGCTCTATGACTGAAACGCCCGCTACCTGCCCGATTACCTCCACAAGGATTATCTTCTTTGGGTTTTGGAGGTCGACCTTTCGCTGTATTCTGGCAGCGACTGCGTCTATAACCGTCTTGGAGTCTATCTGGTTACGCCTCTTCTCAAATGAGACCCGAAAAGTCTCATGCTCCATGATCATGTTGGACTGTTCGACCGCCGCGTCGACGATCTGTTCGACCTCGCAAGGCACCACCTTCTTTACTGGCTTCACCTTCAGAACATACCGGAACTCCCAGGGCCTCTCCTTCAGAATGGACCGCAGTTTCTCAACCACAAGGACGGGGTCGATCTGGGTCTTGGCGACGGTCAGGCCGCTGACCGGAGTGTACTCGGTCTTGACTGAACGGTCGCCTATCTCTCCGATAAGATACCAGAGTTCAGAGTTTGCCTCGCGTTCGTTCCCTCTTGCGCTGGACACCAGCAGGTTGAAGTCGTCGAGCAAAAGATCTTACCTTACCAGCACAGGGCCCGCTACAAGCGCGTCGGATATTTCCTTTTTCGAAACCGCTTTCTCTCGCAATACCGTTACCTCACTATTGTCCACCCTGACAACGGTCGATTCTATCCTCAGAGTGGTTGGGCCGCCGTCGAGCACGATATCGATTCGACCTTCAAGGTCTCTCCATACGTCTTCTGCCGATTGAGGTGGAGAATGGCCTGTTATGTTTGCGCTTGTTCCGACTATCGCTCCGCCGCAACGCTTGACGAGTTCCAGAGTTTCCGCACGATTCAGAATCCTCAGTCCAACAGTGTTGGACGGCCCCACGAGTTGAGGAGGAAGGAGAACCCTGGCCGGAACCACAAGTGTGAGAGGCCCAGGCCAGAATCTCTGAGCCAGGCGCAATGATGTCTTGTCTAGGTTTCCTATCTCGCGGGCCCTCTCAATAGTGTGCACGAGGACCGGCAGCTCCCCAAAGCTTCTCTCTTTGGCATTGACGAGTCGTATCACTGCTTGGTGATCAAGAGGGTCGCACCCAAGGCCGTAAACCGTGTCTGTCGGATAAGCTACGAGGCCGCCATCCCTCAAAACCCGAGCTCCTTCCA
>DATBWE010000134.1:0-2635 GCA_036514975.1 Bathyarchaeia archaeon | reverse complement strand
CGAGGGGCTACTCCTCTACAAGCTGCCCGAACGTGCCAAGTTCATCAGGCTCGTAGTCGCTGAGCTGGAACGTATCCACAGCCACCTTCTCTGGATAGGGCTCATGGGCCACTGGGCCGGCTTCGAGACCCTGTTCATGTGGGTATGGAAAGATCGGGAAATCGTCCTCGACATTGTCGAGGCCATCGCAGGCAATAGAATCCACAAATCCCTCGCAACCATTGAAGGGGTGAAGAGGGACATACCTGAGCCGCTCATACCTGGCTTCATAGAACGCCTGAAGTACATTACAACACGTATCCACTACTACCGAAACGTGGTCGATACTGAGTCGACCCTTCTCATCAGAACAGAAGGTATAGGCAAAATCTCTGCCGACAGGCTAGAACAACTTTGCGCCGTAGGTCCTCTCGTAAGAGCAGCGGGAATTCCTCGAGACGTTAGACGGGATGATCCATACGCAGCCTACAACGACGTCCCGATGGATCTTGTGACGAAGTCCGGGGTGGATATTCACACATTGATGCAGCAGCGCTTAGACGAGGTGGTAGTATCTGTAAACATGATAATCTACGCCCTGGAACATATGCCTCCCGGACCGGTTAAGCTCAGAGTCCCACCCGTCGTCCCGAAGGGAGAAAACGCTTCTCATGTTGAAGCCCCTCGCGGGGAGCTGTTCTATTTCGTCAAGTCGAACGGTGGCAGGATGCCTGAAAGGGTCAAGGTTCGAACGCCCACCCTCGCGAACCTCCCCTCCGCGCTCGAAATGCTCAAGGGCCACACACTCGCCGACGTCCCAGTGGTCCTGACCGGAATAGACCCGTGCTTTGGTTGCATGGACCGGCTCTCCTTCCTCGACCGAGACTCTCAGAAATTATGGCGTTGGAGCGGCGAAGAATTGCGACAGTATGGCATACACCACTACTTCCCGGAGAGGAAAAAATGATCCTGACCATTCTACAAGCGCTAATCCTGCCTGGAATCGCCTTCACAATCGCTCTAGGTTTCATCTTCGAATGGCTTGAGAGAAAGACGATGGCGAGAATGATGGGAAGAGTCGGTCCAATGGTCGCGGGGCCCGCGGGGGTCTTGCAGCCTCTGGCCGATTTTGTGAAGCTCCTCTACAAGGAAGAGATCATGCCTTCGTTCGCAGACAAGACCGTGTTCCGGTTCGCCCCCGGACTTTTCTTCCTAGCACCCTTGGTGTCCATGCTCTTCGTCCCTGTGATAGGACCCTCCGCAGTTGCCAGCTTCTCCCTTGACCTTTTGCTCATAGTGTTCATTCTCGCCTACGCGACATTTGTGGTCGCGGTTCTCAGCTACGCCTCCGCCAGCAGCTTCACCACAGTAGCCTCAGGCCGCCTGGTCCTCCAATACGTCAGTTACGAAATCCCGCTCGTCATTTCCATCGTGACCCCCGCACTCTTAGTCGGCTCGCTATCAATTCAGGAAATCGTCCAGGCCCAATCATCTCGCTGGAACCTTCTCCTAATGCCTTTCAGCTTCGCTGTCTACATAGTCGCGCTTCTGGCCGAGCTGGAGAAGCCCCCCTTTGACATTCCCAGCGCAAAGACAGAGATCGTCGCAGGCTGGTTGACAGAATTCTCTGGCCGAGCTCTTGCTTTTCTCAAACTCTCCAAAGAACTGGGCCTTGTCTTCGGAGCCTCTCTGGCCGTTGCCCTGTTCCTTGGCGGCCCGCTGGGACCAGTCCCGCAGTCGATTGTTCCAGTCGAAATATTCTACACCACGTACTTTCTAGTCAAGCTCTTCGCACTGGGACTGCTGATCTTCGTGGTGCGTACAGCCCTTGCACGCTTGAAAATCATCGATGCCGCAGTCCTATTCTGGAAAATACTGCTTCCGCTCTCGCTGGCACAGGCCTTCTTTGTTCTGGTGGTGAAGGGCTAGATGCCAAGGAAACTGGGCTCCGCGGTCCCTGAGATGATAAGGACTTTGATCCAGCCGCCGGTCACGGAGGGCTATCCGTTCAAGCCCCTTCAACTCTCCGAACGGTTCAGGGGAAAACTCGATGTGGACCCTGAAAGGTGCACTGGCTGCGGGGTCTGCGCCCTCGTCTGCCCCGTATTCTGCATAGACATGATCGACGTGGGGACCAGAAAGGTCGGAGACCGAGAGCTTCCCCTAAAGAAACCTGAGTTCGACCTAGCCATATGCATATCCTGCGGAGAATGTGTGGACAACTGCGCTTTCAACGCCCTAGAACTTACGAGACAGTTCGAACTCGCCACCGCTAACAAGCAAGACATGGTAATGAGGAAGGCGCTGGTCAAGTGACTCAGCCGGTACCGCTCATTCTGGCGGTTCTGTTGGTCGCATCCTCTGTTGCTGCCCTCCTGGTCAGGCGTCTACTTTGGTCGTTGATCCTCCTATTCTATTCCAGCATGCTGCTGGGTGGGATACTATTCTGGTTTGGAGCAGTCTACGCTGGACTGTTCCACATCATCACCTTCGCAGGGGCAGTTTCAGTAGTGTTCATGGTCATCATCATGCTTGTTGGCCAGGACCCTCCCGAGAAGCGCCTGTTAAGGCCCGAACTGATAATCGGCCTTGCCCTGGCCTTTGCAGGGCTTGCTCCGTTCCTAATACTGTCAGAACAACTGACACCCATCCCTAA
>DATBWE010000133.1:0-6166 GCA_036514975.1 Bathyarchaeia archaeon | reverse complement strand
CTTGGCGAGGAGATTCGGTGCAGAAGTGTAATTGTAGCGGCTGGACCCTGGTCCAACCAGTTTCGAAGAAAGGATCTTCCCCCAATGACCCCTACGCGCCAGCAGATGGTCTACTTCAGACCAAAAGCAGACATAGACAAGTTTGGACCGCCGGATTTCCCAGTCTTTTTCGCCGACCAGTTCTATGGACTACCCGCGGCAGGAATTGACGGCGTCAAAGTATCCCACAAGAACCTCTGGGACCCAGTCGACCCTGACCAGGCCAACCAGTTGGTCAGCCCGGAATTCGTAAAATCAGCGAGAACCCTCTGCAGCAGATTCGTCCCGGAACTGGCAACAGCGGAGGCGGCCCATACCAAGGTCTGTCTCTACGACATGACCAAGAACTCGGACTTCGTAATCGGCCACGACCCGGAAAAGCACGGCGTAGTATACGCATACGGTTTCTCCGGCCACGGATTCAAATTCGCCCCCCTGATCGGAAAGACCCTGGCAGAACTTACGCTGGGGAAACCGACAGGCATCGACATCGAAAGACTCGCTCCATCAAGCCCACACGAGACACAGGTCTCCGGGCCTCCATACTAGAAAGCCCAGAGAAGAACCCCGAAGAAAACGGCCCCCACCAGCGCCTCCAATTTGACCAGTCTGGCCTTGCGGTGGTCCCTCCTGCGCCATTCTTCCGACTCCACCGGCCTTCTGGTCTCCGACCTGCCCCAAGGCACCGCTATTCTCTCAAACAAATCGTACGTTCCTCTGGAAGCGTGAAAAACACAGAAAGACATCGCGCCCTCCAGAATCGACAGAAGCCCGGCGTAGGCAGGGAACACCAACAGCAGTCTGAGCAGCCTGAACCCTCCCTGACCAAACAGCGTAATCGCGACAAGAGCTGAAACTGCTAGGACTACGGACCCTGTGGCCAGACGCATGGCCCGTCCACGCGACCCGATATTGCACGCACCTGGAACGTATTCCTGGGACGTTTTTCCACCCATCTTTAAAACCAGTAACAAGCTTCATCAGAGGCCACCCCCACTAGTTAAATGGCAATGGCAGGGACCTCCAGCGTCACAACGCGCAAAAACGACAGCCTCACCCCAGCCAGAACCCCGCAGCCACCACCCACAGCGGCGACCATGATGAGTAGACGGTCCAAAACACGGGACGAAGTTGGACACTACACATGCCCGCAGTGCGGAAGCTCCAGCCTGGTCAGAGACGCTGAGACAGGAGAGGTCATCTGCACAAACTGCGGCTTCGTACTATCCGACCCGTCCGAACAGTACGCTACGCCAGTCCCCAGGCGAACCGAAGAAGGACTACTAGAAAGCCAGTCCGGCCCTCCAGGCAGGTTCTCAGCCTTTGACAAGAACCTCTCAACCATAATCTCCCGAGCGCAGGCTTCGAATAGAAACCTCAGCGCTGACGAGAGGCTAGAACTCTGGCGGCTTAGACGCACACAACTGCGCGCTTCAGCGGGCTCATCGATGGCCCGCAATCTCTCACGGGCCATGAGCCAGCTCAGAGGCCTGGCAGGAAGACTCAACCTTCCCGAGGTAGTGACGGAACGGGCCGCCCTGATGTACCGCCGAGCTCTCACCAAAGGCCTCGTTAGAGGCCGGCCAATCAATGGAATGGTCGCAGCCTCGACATACGCGGCATGCAGGCTCACAGATATTCCCCGATCGCTCAGTGAAATCGCCAAAGCGTCGGGAATGAGCCGGAAGCTTCTGGCCCACTACTACCGCGCCCTGGTCAGGTCGCTGGACGTTACGATGGCGATCGAAGACCCCCTGAAGCGGGTCTCCAAGATATCCTCCCGGGCAGGGGCAGACTCGCAGACGGAGATGCTGGCAGGAAAAATCCTCCGAGAAGCAATTCGCCTACGAGTAAACGTCGGAAAGGACCCGGACGGCCTCGCCGCGGCGGCACTAGACCTCGCCGCCCGTATACGCGGGTCCACCGTAATGCAGCGCGACCTTGCGAGGGCCGCGGGAGTCTCTGAGGTAACCATTAGAAGCCGCATGCGAGACCTGAAAACCGCGGCCAAATCCCTCGGCCTACCAGACGTACCGTAGACACTGTTCCTTCGACCCCGTTCTTCCGGTAACACGACTCTAAACCAGCTTCGTCCGCTGGGTCCTTTCTGCAAAGGAGGAGTGTAGCCAGCGTCCGGTCATGCTGGCATCTGCTAGGCCTAGAGGCTGGGGAAAACGGAACCTTTCGTAGATGTTGCGCTAAACGGGGGTGCTGTAGTAGCAGACGCCATAGTAATCCTGTCGCTTCTAAGAACGCCCACCTCATACTTCAAGCCCTACAGAAACCATTTCGTAGCAATCTACGCCGCGTTCATCGCATTCCCACTACGAGAACTCGTACTATTCTACTATCCACAAGAGCAATTCATCAGGCTCACAACACAGCTCTTCATGGCGGCAGCAGCCATAATTACGACCATTTGGGGGCAACTAGTAACCAGACTCTATCTCTACCCGGAAAAATTCACACTGCGCTCAACACTTGCCAATCCGCTTCAGCGAATCCATCTCGCGTACCTACTTTACCTTCTACCTGGAATGTCGGTGGTAACTCTCAGCTGGGCCCAACCGAGTTCCATAGATTCAAGTCCCAACAGGGAAGCTCTGTACATTTTCGGAGGTTACTTCAGAAGTGTTGCCTACAGCCCTCTGATGCTGATACTAGCAGCAACCTTGATCATAGCGTTCACGATCTTCCCACTTCTTGTCCTGTCCCGTCTACGCGCGCAATTGAAGGATAGGGAAATCAGAGATTCTCTCAGAATCATTGCCTCGTCCTTTGCGCTCATAGCGACGCTACTACTGATCGGAAACGCCCTTTCCAACTTTGGGTATAGCGTTCTAGGGTCCGTGCACTTCATCAGTCTCATTCTACTCATCGTAGCGGTTCAAGCTTTCAAGAAGCCGACATTTCTGAAGGCGTTCTTGGGAGTCCTTCCTTCCCTAGAGGCATATGCTTCTCCGATGAAATCCGATCAAGTCGTCCTAGTTTACAAGGATGAAGAATCAAGGTTCCATGCATTATCCCGGTTTGTAAACGAAGGGGTTAGCAAGGAAGGCCTCGTCCTATACTTCTACAACGGGGACGAAACGGACGTAAGAGAAGAGCTTTCTCGTCTGGGAGTGAACGTCAAACTTCACATGACGAAGGGAAATCTACGGCTCATCTCACTGGGAAACCTGTACCAGAGTAAGGCCCTGATAGACGAAGAAGCCGCAATTAGCACCTGTGGAAGGATCGTCGAGGAGAGTAGGACCCTTAGAAGAAATCGGCTGAGCATTTTGATAGAATACGGAGACATTGTAAAGCGCCCTTATCAAAAGTTCGTCAGCCATTTGGCTGATCCGAGATGGACCTCCCCGGACCACTATGTGAAAGTGTTGATGACGTTTGCAAAACACGCATTTGAGGGACAGGGGCAACTGGACCTTCTAAAGTCCAAGGTTCCTGTTCTGGACCTGACCGAGTCCGGCAATTTCTTCTCGCGAACAGTCGGATTTTCACACGACGAAATTGCGGGCAAGAAGATTCTGTTTGAATTCGACCCACTTCTAGACTACGAACGTGTTCTGAGGTCGATTATTGTGGAAGCCGCGTCCAATCTAGAACGGATAGTCCTGTTCACGAGGAGAGAAAGCCCGATCTATTCTATTGTGGGAGAGGAACCAGGGATAAGGCTGTTCATTCTCACCTCAAGAGTTTCATACCCTAGGCCCGAAGGCGAGAGTCGTTTCCTACTGCCTGCCTATGATAGTTCACAGATTCTTGACTCCCTCCTCAAGACCATCGAAGCATACAGCAACTCATCTCTCACGATCATATTCGACAGCGTCTCACACTTCATTCTCACCCTGGGAACCGAGAGAGCCCACTCGTTCGTGCGTCAAGCCTTGGAATTGACGGTGTCAAACAAAATCACAGCAGTCTTCCTGATAAACTCGGGAGCCCACGATAAGAGAACCGTCTCCATGTTCGAGAGCCTTTTCGATCTTGAATTGGCACTTGAGAGCGGAGCACGGGTGCCCGAGATTAGAAGAGGAGTGGCCCCGCAGGCCTACTAGGTGTCTACTAGGGCGCCGTATTTTGCTTCGAACAGTATGGTGTAGTACATCTTCATTATCTTCCGGCCTTTGATGACGCCGTAGCGGTTGTGCTTGTCATGGAAAGATAGAGCGGTGAGGTACAGGCCCGCGAGTTCTCTGTAGACGCTATCAGCTCCTACCTGTCTGTTCATAAGAACACGGTGCCATTCGATTATGTGTTTGACGTAATGGTCATCTTTGATGGAGTGATACCTGTAGAAGTTGCAAGTTTCCACGCCAAACGAAGCGGGCAAGTCCAGGAGTGAACACATCCTCACCAGTTGGCTCCGGACAAACTCCCATTTCTCATCATGAACCCTGATGTACGGATCAGAATTGTCGTCCTTCAGCTTGCTCTGTGCGAAAAGCGCGGTGATGAACGCCTCTGCGGCCTTCATAACACGCTCGCTGTCGAACTCGGGGTAGAGAGCGTGGAAGACCTGCGACCAGTGAAGAACCGCCCGGTCAAACTCTAATTGGTCCTGAGCGATAAAGCCGTCCACGGTGTTTTCTGCGGCAATGTTTACTAGGTCAACAATGCTCTCTCTGGTAACCGGCCTCGCCAAAACAGGAATAGGCAACCCAAGACGATCGCTGTCGGTCCTCGTTGGGTTGATTCTTTCGGTAACCTGCAAACCTTACTTTGTTCCAGCTTAGTTTCAGCTGGGTCTGTTGAATATAATTCTCGCCTACCTTTCCCCTGAAAAAAATTCTATGTCCCTTAAATAGAGAGCTATAACATCGCGCAAACATTCCCGGAAAACAAGAATAACCAGGGACAAATTAACTGAAATGGTCCTTGCTGGCCCAGAACAGAAAATTCTTCCTGAGACCCAAGAAGAGAAAGAATCCCCCGATGGTCATCAAGACCCCGCCCCAGACAAATAGGCCGACCGAAGCGAGTGCCTCCATGAGAAACGTGAATAGCCCAAAGCTGAAGAAGACCGCGCTCAAGGAAATGTAGACCCAGGCTCTAGCGGCAACGCTACTCCTAAACAGAGCTATTGTCCTGAGGCTGTAGTAGGCCAGGCCCACAGCAAGTGCTGTGCCAACCGCGGAGAGAGCGACAGAACCAATTTCCAACGGGACCGAATCACTAAATCACATCGGTCCTCGGTTTATTTTGGGAATTTGTAACCGTATCTGAAACACCCCGTACGCCTAAGGAACCGACTCCAACTTTGCCTAGGCAAGGCTCGATATTTTGGAACTGTTACTTCGGGATCTTCGGGATAAAGAGGAGGTATCTCTCAACCCCCTTCAGATCACCTCAAGAAACGGCCTCATGAAACAAACGTTCCTTTAGAACCAGTGAGACCTCGATTCAGGGTCAAATCGTTAAACTGTCTCCGCTTCCAACCACCTCTCACCCTCCTATCACGGTGGTTCCTTGTCATCGAGCCCTGAGTTCGCCTTCCTCCTAGACCTCGGAATGGCGACAATCGCGGCACTGGGGTTCACCTACGTCTTCTCCCGGCTAAAACTACCAGTTGTCCTGGGCCAGCTCGTAGCCGGCATGATCATCGGCCCCTTCGGACTAGGCTTGGTACAGGACCTCAACACTATCAACCTGCTAGCGTCACTGGGAATCATCCTGCTCTTGTTCACTGTCGGGCTAGAGCTGGACCCCTCCGAAATTCGGAAAATAGGCCCAGAGAGCATCTTGCTCGCAGCTGTGGAGCTGACCGCTACGTTTGTAGGGGTCTTTGTAGTCGCTATGCTTGTTGGGCTCACCTACCTCCAGTCGGTTCTGGCCGCGCTGGTCGTGCTGACAACCAGCACCGCAATAACGGGGAAACTCCTCACCGAAACAAACAGCCTAAGGGCTAGAGAATCACACTTCGTAATCACAACATCGATCATAGAAGATTTCGCGACGATCCTGATTCTTGTCCTCCTCCCCGGGCTTGTAGCGGCAAACAGTCAACTCGGTCTCCTCGACGTGCTAGGATTCGTCCTAAGGGGGGTCCTGCTGACGGGAGTGATTTTCGTCTTCGGCTGGAAAATGGCCCCCGAGATTATTGACCGTGTCGGAAAGAGAGGTG
>DATBWE010000132.1:0-2211 GCA_036514975.1 Bathyarchaeia archaeon | reverse complement strand
AAAGAAGCCGGACTGTATAGGGAGCGGACTCGAGCGGGCGATGTGTGGCGCTGGAAAGAACCGCCACGCGGTGATTGGGTTATGTCATGGGAGAAAATAGGTAGCCCATGAGCAACAGGGAAGCTGAGTACCGGTTGAAGCTGGCAGAGGGCTTTCTGGAAGAAGCTCGTCAAGACCTACAGCTTGGACGTTGGCGCTCCTGCGTTGATAACAGTCAGCTTGCCGCTGAGAACGCCGCGAAGGCCACACTGGCGCTCATTGTTCCTGTAAGCAGGACCCACCACCCGGCCGTAGTGCTCCTGGATGCGCTGAAAAGGGGAGGCTTCCCTCAAGCGGCAGAGGCACAGGTCAAGAAACTCGCCGAGTGTGCTGCGCTCTTGGGACCTCAAGTCCACTCTGAAAGTGATTATGGCGACGAAGAAAATTGGCGCACTCCGTGGGAGATCTTCGATGAAACAAAAGCCAAAGAGGCGTTGAAACTTGCCGAAGAAGCCGTACGCTTGACTGAGCAAGTCATGAAGTAAGGACAATGAATGTGAAGCCCGGCGCGCTTGACGAAACCGTTCGCCTTCTAGAGAAAAGCTGGAAAGATACGTGTCTGGTCCTGAACGAACAGGAAAAGGCCTTGATTGAAACCTATCTTGCCTTTCTTCGGGGCGTAGCCCGTACTTGTTTGGAAAAAGGCGGGCGTGTTTGGTTTAGACCAAACGAAGTTGTGCACTGGGGCGAGGGAGGATTTGGCTACCTTTCCATTCTTCTTCCAGCAGGTCAACCCGAGGCACTACCTGACTTGCCTGGTGAGATCCGATTCCTAACAGATCTTTCTGACAAAGAGACGTTAGGCGAAGAGATCACTTTGGCGACACTCGATCGAATCACGTACGAGGCAGATTACTGGCTTTAGCAGGCTGCTGAAAAAGGGCTTCCATGCTTCGACTAGCTCAGCATCAACGGAAAATAATCAATGTTTTCAAGGCCTACTCCGTTCGCCCTGAGCAGGTTTGTCGAAGGGTGAACGGAGATTTTTCAGCACCCTGCTGTGCGCCGGGGAAACCGGTGAGGTGTTGTGGATGAAAGAGCCATACGGAGAAGGAGTAGCGACCCACTCCGGCCCCGAGTCATGCGTCGTTGTCCGCAAGGGCCAGGGCGAAGCGTTGACAGGGGTACGTTCAGGCTGGGCATTGAGCCGCGAAATTGCTGATATGCTCCGAGGTGCCGACGCTTTAGCAGGAAGCGGAAGGCAACATCCGCCGCGTTGATATTGCGAGACGCGCGGGAGCTTCGCGCGGCCTGAGACCCCAGGCATGGGCGGAAACACCTCACATGGGAACCGGGAGATCCCGTTTCTGTCTGCGGTAGAGGGAATTGCAGACCGCATCGGGAAGTCTGAGGACGCACGCCGATGATGCACGGAAGCGGGAAGTCGGACAGCCCTATAGTACCTGTGAAGTCGCCGAACAAGGCCGCGCGAGCGGCTGCGGAGGCGGTGGAGGGAAGGGGGCTGGCCAAGGGAAACTTGCCCGAGCGTAACACGCCCCGGACTCTGAGCCGGACCGGCGTGTTCAGCGCGCTGGGGCGAGTGCGTCAGTTTGACGCCATGACCCAAGGCGGGAGCCGGATGCGGTAGTGCCGCACGTCCGGATCTGTGGAGGGGGTCGTGGGCAACCGTGATCCCTACTCCGTCAGACATCAAGCTTCGCGATGGCTATAGCAGTCATTTCTTACGACAAGGACCTACCTGAGATTCCCGACCGGCGTTCCTGGGAGAAGCCAACCTCCTATCTACGAAAAAAGCCTAGAACTCAGGACGAATTCGAAATCGTCGAAGAGCGCCGCCCGAGCAAGCTCCTCCTGGTCAACAAACTTCGGCAGGCAGTGGATGACTGGAGGTCTGGCGGCTACCAAGGAGCTTCATCGGTCACGGAACGTCTATTCACTTACTGGTTCGAAGAGGATCACCTTGTAGATGGCCAGAGCTTCCGCTACCACTTCGGCCAGAGAGAAGCGGTCGAAACTCTAATTTACCTGGTCGAGATCAGAAAGATTCGCGACTCCAAAGTCCTGGTGGATTCCTTCGCCGAGATCTTTTACCCGGAGGGGACCCAGCAGATGCTTCCTGGAAGCGGCATTACCCACCAAACCACCGTGGACGGGAGGCGTCAAATCCGCCGGTATATTCCGGAAGTCGAAGGTGAGACCATCCAAGACCTC
>DATBWE010000131.1:0-3642 GCA_036514975.1 Bathyarchaeia archaeon | reverse complement strand
GAAACCAAACATCGCCCGCGGAGAGGTCCAAACGCTCTGTGTCTGCCGAGAACTCCACATTGAAGATAAACCGAGGAACTCAAGATGCCTCGACGGCTGGCGCTTCATACCCGCCGAAATACTCGACCTCCCAGGGCTGATCAAAGGAGCCTCCGCAGGAAAAGGGCTAGGAACACAATTCCTCAACGTCGTAGCGCAGGCGGACGCCTTACTCCACGTGGTTGATGCCTCGGGAAGCATTGACCCTGATGGAAAAATCACAAGGGCCGGAATGGGCACCCCGGTTCTTGACGTGTACGACATTGAAGAGGAAATAATCCTCTGGTTCAAGGTGGCGGTAGACAGAGCACTACAAAGGACCCGGAAACGAACAGCAGGGAAGCGAGGCTCTTATCTCGAATACCTTGCCAAAGACCTGGCAGGCATCGGGGTAAAGCAAGAACACGTAGCCCTTGCCCTAGATGCGTCGGAGCTGGGCGAAAAATTTCCGAAGGAATGGAGTGATGATGATTCGCGAACCTTCTCCCAGCACCTCCGCACAATCTCCAGGCCGACCATCATAATAGCTAACAAGATGGACCTGGCATACGGGGACAGAAACTTCGAAAAGCTCCGAAAGGAGTTCAAGTCTCAACTCGTAATACCGGTCTGTAGTGAGGCCGAACTCGCCCTCAGAAGAGCCCAGGAGAAAGGCTTCATCCGCTACGTTCCTGGAGAAGAAGCGTTTCAGGTCCTGGACGAGTCGCGGTTGACGAAGGACCAGGCGTGGGCGCTGGCATATGTCCAGCAAAAGGTGATGACCAAACTTATGCGAACGGGAGTACAGTTCGCCCTGAACGCGTGCGCCTTCAAGCTGCTTGGAATGAATGCGGTGTACCCTGTCGAAGACTCGAAGACCTTCTCCGACAAGAAGGGCAACGTCCTGCCAGACGTATTCCTCGTCCCCAACGGGACGACGGCCAAAGACCTAGCTTCGCAGATTCATTCCGAACTGGCCTTGAAGATGCTGTTTGCTATTGACTCCAGAAACGGGCTTCATCTCCCGACAGACTATGTCCTGCGCGACAGGGACGTGATTTCCATCGTGGCTGCGGCCAAGAAAAAGAAAGAGTAGAGGGCCATCTATTCTTCTGGGAATATCCCCGACAAACGTTAATAACGAAAATTTCCCGCAGAGCCACAACTCGGTTCGAGAACGAAAAGCATGGGAATCAGGGTAAGCCAGCTACAACAGGCACCGGTCGCAGAGCAGGCCCTGGAAATCGTTGAGAGAAAGGGAGTCGGCCACCCGGACCACATTTGCGACGCAATAATGAACGAAGTGTCAGTCGCGCTGTCCAGGGAATACATGAAGCGCTACGGCATGGTCCTTCATCACAACATAGACAAGGGCCTTCTCGCCGCGGGAGAAGTGCGCAGAAGGTTCGGCGGCGGCGAAGTAAAACGTCCAATTCTAATGGTCTTCGGAGACCGGGCAACCTATGACGTGGACGGGGACTCTGTTCCAGTTGATGAAATCGCTGTCTCAACAGCCAAAAAGTGGTTCGGGAAAAACCTCCGTTTTGTAGACCCAGACAGACACGTACGTTACCAGGTGGAGTTGGCGAAGGGATCGGAGGCTCTCCAGGACATTTTCAGCCGAAAGGGAAAATTCCTCGGAGCCAACGACACTTCAGCAGCCGTCGGCTACGCCCCCATGACAGACACGGAGAGATTGGTCCTCCTAACCGAGCGGTACATCAACTCTCCGAGTTTCAAGAAGCAGTTCCCCGAGACCGGGGAAGATGTGAAGGTCATGGCCGCCAGAGAGGACAGGCACATCGACCTGACCGTTGCCCTAGCGTTCGTAGACAAGCTAATCGACAACGAGGCTCACTACTTCAAACAAAAGGCAGAAGTTGTCGAGGACGTAACGCGATTCGTAAAGTCTAGGGCCAAGTTTGACAGCTTTAACGTGTCAATCAATACGCTAGACAAGCGGGGAAGGGGAATGGGGGGAATATACCTCACCGTCCTCGGCACTTCCGCGGACGACGGTGACGGCGGCCAAGTCGGACGGGGAAACAGAGTGAATGGGTTAATCCCTCTCAACCGGCCCACTTGCTCAGAGGCGGCCGCTGGAAAGAACCCTGTAAGCCACGTCGGAAAAATCTACAACCTCCTAAGCTACGAGATAGCTCAGCACGTGTACCAGAAGGTCTCCGGGATTAAGGAGGTATACGTATGGCTCCTAAGCCAGATAGGACGGCCAATTAATCAGCCCAAAGTCGCGGGAGTTGAACTCATCCTCGACAGAGGAGTAGAGTTCAAATCAGTGTCGAGACCCGTGACCGAAATCATCAGATCGGAACTCAACAGCATAAACGACTTCACGAAGCGTCTTACAGAGGGAAAGATTCCGGTCTGCTAGGCCAACCAATCACAGTCCGGTCCATTCTCAGAAAGCTGCTGACCGTTACCATAGGAGCAACAGTTGCGACATATCTAGTGGCCATTGCCCTTGGCCTCATCCTCTTACCCCTAACCACTCTTGGTTCAGACTTACTGTCAAACCAAGAACTCCTAGTGCTGGGGCTCTTCCTCTTCCCTTTCAGGACTCCTGCGAGCATCAACCTCCTATTCCTTTACTTGCTGCTGATCATCATATACGCGGCCTGTTTCTGGGTAGCCTTCATCACCCACGGCGGATTCTTCCACAGCCTCAGGGCCCTCGCCAGAGGAGACCGGCCCCCAAGAATACCAAACTGGCTGGTTGTGATGCCCCTCGCTTCTTCCGCCCTTCTCCTTGTAGTAATTCTCCTCACTCTAGCCCAAGAGAGGTTCGGGGTCCCAACAGGCTCACTTCCGCCATTCCCCGATTACTTCTTGTTGTTCTGGCTGACATATTCTCCAATTCTCGAAGAATGGATTTTTCGAATCAGCCCGCTAGGACTCGTTGTAGGGCTAAGAATAGTCATTGTGAAAGGCCCGCATTCATCGTTCCTTCTCAGCTTCGTGCTGCCAGATAGAGCTAAGGCCCAGGCTGGGCTTCCACATCTCTACGACAAAGGATGGAGGGGAATTCACTGGAGCGAATGGCTCGGCCTCGCCATAACCTCCCTCATATTCGGCCTCGCCCACCTTTTGGCAGGCGGCGGCTGGCAGGCAGGTAAGGTCTTAACAGCTACACTCTCAGCCTTGGTTCTCGGAATCGCGTTCCTGGTCTATGGCGGATACGCTTCGGTCCTGCTACACTGGTTCTTCAACTTCTACTTCGAAATCTTCGCTCTCGGAAGCAGCCTAATCGGAGGAATACTTGACGCAGCAGCAGTCCTAGTCTCTCTGCTCACCATCGCCCTCGGAGTAGTCGGGCTAGTTCTCGCAGCGAGGTATCTGCTCCTCAGAAGACGATGGGGTGCCCCGTCCACAAATAGCTTATAAGATACCGTAGGAAAAATCGCGATCATCTGAGTGCTGGGGCTTGCATCACCGCCAAGTCGAATAGGTCCGATTTTGAAACCGCGTCCGTCCGAAACTGGGCAGAATTCTGAGGGCGGAAATGCTCTGGGCCAGAGCTATTCTCTACCAAAGAGCTACGAACCATCGACTGAAGAGCCTAAATGGCAACAGTGGTGGCAGGACAGAAAAGTACACCGGTTCGAT
>DATBWE010000130.1:0-6577 GCA_036514975.1 Bathyarchaeia archaeon | reverse complement strand
GAGGTCTCAGACGCTAGGAATATCTGCAAAGAGGATTCGGGCTCTCATGCTTCCGGCGCACTACCGGCTATCTGGACCAGAAATCGAAGCCATGGTAGCTGCGTCCTCTATCGATTTGTACAGACGCATCGCCGCGAGCCGCTACGGGAAGGCTATGTCTGCCGCTGACCTTGTCGCCTTTCCGGAGTTGGACGCTTCATCTCTGGAGATAATCTTCGACAGATACCTCGCCCAAGAATGTTTCCGGGCCTTCGCTGGATGGAGGTTCACCGCCGGGGTTTCAGTGGCTTTCGCGTTTCTGAAGCAATTCGAGGCCAGGGACTTGAAAGCAATCCTGACCGGGAAGGTTAGAAGTCTACCCGCCCAGAGCATTCGGAGAAGCATTACACTACACCAGAAGCCGTTGCAGAGATAGAGGGGTCAGCATGGCCAGGCTGCAGCACTCTGTCGGAATGGTCAAAGTAACAGCTCTAATCCACAGAGACTATGTCGACGCCGTTCTTCACAGATTGGGAGAGCTCAGATGCGTACAGCTCACATCCGTTGACGAGTCTATTACACTGGAGGCAGAAGAAGTGGTGCTCGCTCCCGCTGAGCAGCCTGGACCCTTAGACGATTGGTCTTCTCTACACTCAAGGGTCGCGGGTCTTATCGCTGCGTTGAGAATCAGACGCACTGTCAGAAATGCGGAGAGGAGGGTTATTCCTCGAGGTGAAGTTGAGACATTTCTGAAACGGGCCGACGCCAACGTTGCTCAGGTCGAGGCAAGTGTTCAACAGCTTCAAGCAGAGATGGCGAGGCTTCAGGCCGGAACCAGCCGGGTCTTTCCAAGAAGGACGCTGAAAGCCAAGAATCTACAGATTAGACTCCATGAGATTGCAGGTCAGTGGGAGACCGAGCTACTCACCATCTCGGAGGTTCTGGAAGCACAGCGGCAGGTCGAAGATGCCAAGCAGAAAATGATGCGCACCGGAGACACGTATCTCTTCGAAGGATGGGTCCCGGAAGACAGGCTGGACGAGACGCTTCAGACCATCAGGACAGTGTCAAAGGGATATGGCGATTTGCTGAAGCTTCGGCATCCTGAAGAGCTTCTCGAAAGAGGCAAGGTCGGCAAACTACAACCACCGACGCTTCTCCGCTATCCCCGGTTTACCTCAGTCTTCGAGATATTCGCGTCTCTGGGAAGAGCTTTCGGGCTGCCCGGCTACTATGAGATTGACCCCACAATCTTCTTCCTAGTATCCTTCCCCATCATATTCGGCATGATGTATGGGGACTTGGGCCACGGCGCTCTGCTGCTCGTAGCAGCAATCGGACTCTACCGGCTCAAAAACCGTACAATTCTAAGACCGGGGTCAATTTCAAGCTATGCAATCAACGGCTCGCCTCTATTGATACTGTGTGCTGTTTCATCAATCGTTTTTGGGGTCCTGTATGGTGAGGCCTTTGGAAGCGAGGAATGGTTCACAGCCCTAACCGGCATACAGGAGCCCATCTGGTTCTCACCCATCAAGAATCCTAACACGCTCCTCAGATATTCAATCTATGTCGGGATTGCTCATGTTTCCTTTGGCCTCGGACTAGGGCTAGCTAACAGGTTGCTATCTAGAAGCTATAGAGACGCGCTGTCTGGACCTTTGGTCTGGCTTTGGATGTACGCAGGAGGTGCCTATCTCGTGGTAAGGTACGGGTTCGGCGTATTCGACGTAATCTTCGACCCCGCAGTTTTCGGCGTCTTCCTTGCTCCGCCCCTGATTGTGATGGTATCGCTGAAGCTTCTTTGGCACGGAGCCACAGGCCTGAGCGAGGCTATTGAGACGCTGCTTGTTTCTTTTTCCCACTCCGTCTCGTACGCGCGAATTCTCGCGCTGAAAATGGTCAGCTCCTCCTTCAGCGCTCTGCTCTTGCCTACGAGCATCATCGGGTTCGTACCCTTCACGATAGGAACGATTGCGTTGATTCTGATCTTTGAGACTATGTTGGCATTTCTCCACACTCTGAGGCTGCACTGGATCGAATGGTTCTCAAAATTCTACCAAGGTACGGGTCATCCATTCACCCCCTTCACGGTCACCAGAGAATTCACGGCCACGGGCTAGGTGTGGCCTCTGGTGGGGCCCAGTCTCTGGCAGAGGATTGGTTTTCTGCTCCTTGGCCTTATCCTGCCAGGACTTGTCTTGCTGTCGCTCTACGCATCAGATGTCGCGACGGCCGGCCTCGCCGAACCGCTCCGAACCATCACAATATTTGCCGTAACTACTGTCGGGCTTGCTGGTGGCTCTGTTATTCTTTGGTGGTTGGTTCTGAAGATTTACCGACGGAAGCATGCGTCTCCTTAGACTTCCTGTAGGCCCATCGGACATAGGCCAGAAAGAGGACAAGCCCCAATACCGTCCCCAGAGCAACTCCTTCTTCCTCTCTGCCTATTCTTCGGCCCACGACATACCCAACCAGTATCATGAGGGGTACTTCTGAGATACCTACGCCGTACACTAGGGCCTTCCATCCCGATTCGGCCGACAAATCATCCGACGCTCTCTTTGTACCACTACGAGTCGAACGGCAATTCTAAATAACTTAGGTGGTCGAGAAGCCCGTTCGGTCGTTGACACTGCGAAGTCGCAAGAAGCATTGGCCAGCGCTACTCTCCGGGCTTGTCATAGCTGGTTTCACTGTTCCACAGGTCTACGGGCAAACCACCGGGACCAGTGATACTTCGCTTGCGGCCGCGGTCGTCGCCGGTCTAGCATTCCTCGGCGCAGGTATCGGACTCGGCATCGCGGGTGCTGCTGCGATAGGGGCCGTTTCCGAGAAGCCTGAGATGTTCAGCCTGAGCTTTGTCTACATTGTTTTTGTCGAGGCCATAGCCGTCTACGGGCTTGTTCTGGCCTTCCTGATACTGGGACGGGCTTGACAGTTATCTTGGATAGCCCTTCTCCACGATTTCCCTGATGTCTTCAGGAATGTTGGGCTCATAGGCAACCAAGAGGACCCAGCGGAAAAGGTCCCGCTCCGTTACGATCCCAACTAGCTTACCTTTTTCGACTATAGGGAGTCGTCTTATTCTCTTCTTCAGCATAGTGCGGAAAGCCTCCCAAGATGGCGTGTCAGGTTCCGCAGTAACAAGGGGTTGAGACATGAGGTCGCGGACTGAGGCCTTGGATATGTTTTGATTCTTCACGAGTCGGCGTGTTATGTCCCGTTCTGTTATGATTCCCACAGGTTGACCTTTGTCGGTGGCGACTAGGCTGCCGATATCGTTCTCCGCCATGAGGGTAAGGGCCTTCGAAACCTTCTCGTTAGCTGAAATGGTGATGACCTTCTTCGTCATTATGAAGGCAAGAGTGTCCTCCGTCTTCAGGGACATCAGGGAATCTCGAACACGGCTGGAGCTGGACTCCGTATAGGGCTTGGGGTTTATCAGCCAAGGCCTTCTGGGCCCGTCTGACAAATCCTGTCAGACATGTCCCAGATGAAACAGGGAAACCGCTGGCTGAAAAGGCCGATCCTGCGGGACATAATCCTAGGCTGGCAAGACGGGCTGGTGAGCGTTCTTGGCATCGTCCTAGGAGTGGCTACGGCCACCGACAGCACACGTCTCGTCCTAATCGCAGGACTGGCATCGTTGTTCGCAGAGGCAGCGTCCATGGCCGCCGTGGCGTATACATCGTCGAAGGCTGCCCAGGACTACTACTTCCGGGAGCTCCGGAGAGAGCAGAGAGAGGTTGAGGAAATTCCCGAGACTGAAGTCCGAGAGATTAGAGACATCTACAGTAGGAAGGGATTCGGGGGAGGCGAGCTGGAGAGCATAGTCCGAAGGATCACGTCTGACAAGAAGCTCTGGGTTGAGACCATGATGGCTGAAGAGTTGCGCCTATTCCCCGAGGAATACCAAAACCCTGCAAGAAGCGCCGGAATAGTGGGCTTCAGTGATGCAATCGGCTCACTCCTTCCGTTACTTCCCTTTTTCGTCTGGGCTCCAAAACTAGCCATAATCCCATCAGTAGTGATTTCGGTCGTCGTGTTGTTTGGAACCGGAGGTATGAAGGCCCGGCTTACTGTCGGAGACTGGAGAAGGAGCGGAATCGAGATGGCCCTGGTGGGCTTTGCAGCAGCTGTCTTCGGCTACGTAATAGGTGTCCTTCTAGGGTCAACCGTGCCCTAGGCCAATCTTTCATGGCTTCAGAGGAACTCAGCAAGCAACGGACCAGTCGCGATCAGGACCCCAAACCGCAAAAGGTCAGAAGTCAGCCCTGCTCGCAACATGTCCAACATCCGAATCTGGCCAGAACCGTACACAATGGCCATAGGCGGAGTTGTAGCGGGCAAGGCACTGGAGATTGAGCTGGCAATGCCAGCAGCAAGAATCGGAGGAATCGGATTCACGCCTGCCCCTAATGCTAGGCTGGCGGCGACCGATGTGGAGATTATCGCAGCAGCTGTGTTTGAGGCGGCGTAGGTAAGAACAAAGCCGATAGTGGCGGCAATGACAAATATTGTGAAGGGTGAGGGGGCGGGTCCAGCCCACCCGGTTCCGACACGGCCAAGCCATGCAGCAAACCCGGACCTTTCCAGTCCCAGTCCGAGGGCAATGCCACCGCCGAAGAGGAAGATAATGTTCCAGTCAATAGCATGCAGCTCCTCATCCCACGCGAGAAGTGGTTTTCCGTCCGCACGCAGGAGAGCGAGGGCAATTAGTCCGATCAGGGCTGGGCCGGCCTCCGGAAGTACTTGGGCTAGAATGTTTGCTGTCGGGGTCAGAGACGGGTCAGAATAACTCCAAGCCCGGATAGCCGAGGGAACTATCCAGAGCACGATGACTGACAGTAGGACTGCTGCCACTAATTTTTCGCCGGGCGAGGGCCGGCCCAGCTTCTTCAGGTTCTCGGAGAAAGTCTCTCGCATCTCTGGCAAGGATTTGAACTCGGGTCTGATGACGGAAAATACGACTAACCAAGAGATGAGTAGGCCCGCGATAGCTTGTGGAGTGCCTACAATGAACCAGTCGAAGAAAGTGATTGTAGCTCCGGGAACAGCTCTTTCGATGGCAGCCTTGGTCACAAGGTTAGGGACGGTGCTGATTAGGAGTAGCATCGCCCCCGCCGTAGCCGATTGTCCGAGCAGCAGTAGTGTCCCCGAACGGTAACGACTGTTCCCGGAAAGTCCCAGTGCTGCCAGAAAGGCTACAGTCATCGGGTATACCACAGCCGTGGAACCGGTTATCGACCCAGTCATCGTCAGGAGGAACACAGGGAGACCCGCGGCAAATAAGGCGGCAATTCGTGGGCTGCTACCACGATACATGGAGCCTAGGCGGTAGGACACGCGGCGGTCAAGGCCCCATTTCTGAAACGCGGCCGCCAAGGCAAAGCCGACGAAGAATATCCAGATTATTGGGTCCGTGTAAGATGCAAGGCTCTCACGCCAGGGAACGAGCCCGGAGACACTGAACCCGAAGGGTCCTATGAGAGCCGCTAGGCCCAGTGGGACGCATTCCGTTATCCACCAGACCATGATCCATAGCATTAGTCCCAGGGCGAACTGGGGTCCCCAGGTCGGGAGGCCACGTGCCGTTGCAACGGAAGACATGTCCGGCAGTGGAGGCATCAGTATGATGACAGCGAACAGCAGAGGGCCCGCGACGAGGCCCATCCGCTGCTTAGTCCATCCCCGGCCGAGACCCGTCTTGGGAGGAATGGTGGAGCCTACCTGCATGGCTGGAAGCGTCATCCCTTGACTCGCTATCGGCTCTTGCCTTCAGACTTCTCAAGATGGGTCTTCAGGTTCGTCAGCATTCTCGCATGCTTCTCCTCGTCCGTGACAATATCTCGGAGCATCCCTGATACCTGTTCCAATATTCGCCGATGCTTTCTCGAATCGTCAATAATCTGCTCAAGAGTCCTCTTCATCTCCGTACTCTGACTCGCCTCGATTAGCTTCGTGTAGCTGTCGATCACGTCCTCCTCAACAGCCATCCAATACGTTAGGTTCTCGTCGATGACCGAATGGTACCCTGACTCCACGTCCTGTTCGGCCTTTATGGCCTGGTCGAGATTCTCGATGTCCTTGATGACTCGTGTTCTGGACACTCTCTCACCTCCGTAGTGCTAGCTTCCTATCATCGTCGCAACTCCTTGCAATGCTGGTGCGTAGAACCAGTCTGGGTAGAAGCCCGTCAGCAGGCTCAATCCCAGCAATGCAATGCACGCTGTAAACATTATCGCCGATTGCGGCCTCATCTTGGTCGAGTTCAGAAAATCGCTTGGCTTGTCGAAGGCTATGCATCTGATTATTCTGAAATAGTATCCGACGGAGAAGGCTATGTTAAGGAGCATCAGAAGGCTTGCAACATACAACAGACTACTCTTTGTATGTATCGCTGAGAGGATGATGAGAAACTCGCTCCAGAACATCCCAAACGGAGGCACACCCGTCATCGCCAGAGCGTTCAACGACAATAACAGCCCCAGCAGCGGCCATTTTCGACCTACCCCTGCCATGTCGTTCAGGCTTCTTGTTCCAAGAGAGAAGCTGACGATACCGGAGAGGAGGAAGAACAGTCCCTTGAGAAGGG
>DATBWE010000129.1:0-3720 GCA_036514975.1 Bathyarchaeia archaeon | reverse complement strand
ACGACCCTTACTACTACCAGGACCCATCAGCCTCCCAGGGCCAGGAAGGCTACGCTGGTTACGACCAGCAAGGATACGACAACTCTGGATACCAGGGGTACGACCCTTCAGCCTACCCACAACAGCAGCCCCAAGCTCCTCCTCAACGTCTAGCGCAGCCATTACAGCAGCTTCAGAGGATACAGTCCGGCATTCCAGGCTTTGACCAGATAGTGGGCGGAGGCCTCATCCGGGACCGCGTATACTTGTTAGCCGGTCCTGCCGGTGCTGGTAAGACAATATTCTCCTCCCAGTTCCTCTACAACGGACTAACAAAATACGGCGAGAACGGGGTCTATGTTGTCCTGGAGGAGACTCCACAGCAGCTCCGGGAGAACGTGTACAACAGCTTCAGCTGGGACCTCAGAAGCCTCGAAGAGTCAGGAAACCTAATCATTCTCGACGCGATTTCCAGCAGGCTCGGTCTAGGCAGCGATGAGCCATATGTCGTTCCACGTCCATTCACCCCGGAAGCGCTACTGTACGAGATCCAGACTGCCATACAAACGACAAGGGCCCGCCGCGTAGTAATCGACTCACTCGACGCCATGAGCCTCGAACTGACACAGGTTGACCTCAGAAGCCTCATCCAGAGGCTTACAATGATTCTCAAATCTTTCGGCTGCACGACCTTACTCGTCAGCGGCCAGGCAGACACGACCACAGGTCACTCTGGACGAAAGGCGGTAGAGGAGTACGTTGTGGACGGAATGATCCGTTTACACCATAGCCTGGAAGAAAGCATTAGCGGCGAAACCCTGCTGGAACAGAACGCGATGCATGGAAACTCGCTGGAGGAAGATTCCTTCTCCATGAAGATGAGGGCCAGAAAAGTAGAGATACCGAAAATGCGCGGAACTTCGCACTCACACTACCTCCACCCCTTTCTTATCGGAGAAACTGGGATAGAGGTCAAAGCCGAACCTGAGGTGACGAAGCGCCTGAGGCGCGCCATCTTCAAGGCGAAAAAGATTGATTAGAAACATCACCTCCCAAGATCGGATCCGCCGCATTCGGACCGGCATGGGAGGCCTCGACGAAAAACTAGGGGGAGGCATTCCTGCCGGAAGCACAGTGTTACTGATCAGCAACCAGGAAGGACCGGTACGTCTTTTTTGCCAGCAGATCGCATACTCACTCTGTAGCGAAGGACACAGAATACACTACTTCACCATAGTTAGAGGTCCTTCCTACATCAGGGAGGAAATGACGGTCTACGACTGGGATACCGCGGAATTGGAACAAGGGAGACAGTGGACATTTATTGACGCCTACAGTCCAAGAGTGCAGGCCCTCCTGCAAGGAGGTTCGGGACAGCAGTCCATGGGCTTCATGGGTCCAGGAGCGATGACTCCGGGGTCCAGAGCCTTGGGTTCCGACCTCTTTGTCACATTGAGGAGGGACATACTGTCACAATTGAACGAGGGAGATGTAGTGGTCATAGATTCGCTCTCGGACCTGCTTGTCAACCACGAGACCGCATCTGTCAGGGAGCTCTTGGAAATTCTGGGGAGCCAGATCCATGCTCGAAATGGGCTTGTCTTCATGCCGATATTGTCGGACATGCACGACCAAAGAACAGTAGCCACGATTTCGCACCTATCAGATGTGGTAGTTGAGTTTGAGGTCGAATCCGAGCATCTGGAGGGAAGGCTGCGGTTTTGGAAGATGCGACGGGCAATCCTACGCCCACTGCTCTTACCGTTCTCTATCACCGACCGTGGCGTAATGGCCGAAACCTTCGGTAGGGTGATCTAACAATGTCCAAGGCAGAGAAGAGCGACAAAATAGACAATATCGTTGGCATGCTGATGGAGTACGAGCGGATGACGCTTGACCTCATGCGAAAAGCGACAGATACGCCTGTTCTGGAGCAGTATGATCTCAACCCACCATACGCCAAAGCGCGCATTATCAAGGAAGACGGGCAGATAAAATACCGGGTGGAAGAGGTTCCGCTTACAGAAGATGAGAAGAAGAAGCTCAAAGAAATCGGCGAGCTACTAATAGAAGAACTGGATGTTGACGTCAAGAGATTAGGCGGCAACGAAAATGCTGCGGCCTACATTAGAAAGCTTGTAGAGAGGATCATCAAGAACTACAAGCTCAAGCTGGGTCCCGGTTCGCTGGACCGGCTGATGTACTATGTGGTCCGGGACTTTGTCCACTTCGACAAGATTGACCCGCTGATGCGGGACCCTTGGATTGAGGACATTTCCTGCAACGGCTCCGGAATTCCCATCTACATCTGGCACCGCAAACACGAGTCTACTCCGACAAACGTCATATTTCAAACCGCCGAGGAACTGGACAAGTTCACCCTGAAACTCGCCTACATGACCGGCCGGGCAATCAGCATCGCGCAACCAGTGCTCGACGCAACCCTACCGGACGGTAGCAGAATTCAGATGACATACGAGAAGGAGGTCACACGGCGAGGGTCAACTTTCACAATTCGAAAGTTCAGAGAGAGACCTCTCACATGCACCGACCTGATCATCTACAACACTCTGTCCGCGGAAATGGCCGCCTGGTACTGGTACGTTATCGAGAAACAGGCGTCCGCCCTCGTGGTCGGGGGAACGGCTTCGGGCAAGACTACCACCATAAACACCCTTGCCATGTTCATCAAGCCCAACGCGAAGATCGTTTCCATCGAGGACACGTCGGAGATTCAGCTTCCGCACGAGAACTGGCTCAGCTCGGTGGTCAGAATGGGGTTCGGGGTAACGGGCGAGGTTTCGGAGATCACTCTCTTCGACCTGTTGAAGAACGCCATGAGACAGCGTCCGGAGTACATTATCGTCGGAGAGGTTCGAGGCGCAGAGGCCTACACCCTCATGCAGGCCATAGCGACCGGTCACGGAGGCCTCGCGACGCTTCACGCAGACTCGGCTGAGGCAGCCATACACCGGCTCGAGTCAGAGCCCATGAACATACCCAGACCCCTCATTCCAACAATAGACGTCATAGGCGTGCAGACACGAGTCCAGGTCGGCGACAAGAGCGTCCGAAGAATGGTCAACATTGCAGAAGTCGTCGGACTTGACCCGACGACAAAAGACGTACTCACGAACGACGTCTTCAAGTGGAACCCTAAGACAGACACCTATGTCTTCTACGGGCGAAGCTACGTTCTAGAGAACATCATGAAGCGCCACGGTCTCAAGCATGAGGACGTCATGGAAGAGCTCAACAACAGACGCCTCGTACTAGAATGGATGGTCCGCAACAACATACGCGACTTCAAGGACGTAGTCGAGGTCATTCGATCCTACTACCTCAACCCACAGATGCTCCTTGACCGTGTCAAACGGGAGAAGATGGTGGAACCAACTGGAGCGAGAGGCGCATGACACTACTCGACCCTATCGTCCCAATGCTGGGTCCCCTCGGACCAGCGCTAGCTGCAAGTGACCGGCTCGTCGTAATCCTAGGTTTCATCGGCCTAGCCAGTTTGGGGCTCTACTTTGTCAAGAAGAACATTTTTGAAACCAGTAAGGGCTGGGTAGGGGCAACCGTCGCACTCTCCATAGTGACTTTGCTGTTCAGGGGAATGGGAAGCCTCTGCTCTTGTGACTGGTTTACAGATTCAGCGGGAGCCCCCACCCAGCTTGTTCCATTTACCTACCTTCTCATAGCTGGTTCTTTCTTCGCAATACTCTACAACTTCAACATCCC
>DATBWE010000128.1:0-5537 GCA_036514975.1 Bathyarchaeia archaeon | reverse complement strand
TGCTGGCGTATTCTACGGTGTCCCAGATTGGGTACATGATGCTAGCGCTTGGTCTGGCAGGGCTCAGCCTCAACTTTGTCGCAGGCTACACCGCCGGATTATTTCACCTCATGAGCCATGCAATCTTCAAAGCCTCACTTTTCCTCGGTGCAGGCTGGGTTCTGCACGCTGCCGAGACACGCTTCATGGACCAGATGGGAGGCCTCGCAAAAGGAATGAGAATAACCGCCGCCTCGATGGTCCTCGCCGGCCTTTCCCTGATGGGAATCCCGCCGTTCAGTGGGTTCTGGACTAAGGACGAAATCCTGTTCGTAGGCTTCGAAACCGGCCAGTTCGCACTGTACGGACTGGGAATTGCGACAGTGGCCCTGACCGGATTCTACACAATGCGCATGCTAGGCATGACCTTCACCGGAAAACCAAGCCATCACATGGAGCAACTAGAACATGAGGGGAAGCATGTTCACGAGGCAAAACTCACCATGCTGGGACCCTACCTACTCCTTGCCGTAGCAAGCCTCGCACTAGGGATGGCCTTCCCGTTCATCAGCGAACCACTTGCCCATTACGTTGAAGGAACTTTCGAGTCTCTGCCCACCGCATTGCCCTCAGAATCCCTTGGGGGCTCAGGACTTCTAAGCCTCACTCTGATCGGAGTCAGTGTTGGCACCGCTGCGCTCGGTGCTGTACTAGGGTATCTGCTCTACTTCGGCAAAGAGCCCAGGCCAGTCGGCAAGATGGGTGCTCTGCAACGCTTCTTGTGGAACCGCTGGTACCTCAATGCGGCATATTACAAAGTATTCGTGAACGGAGCAGTAGCGGGAGGCCGTGTCCTATACCGGTACCTGGAACAGGGAGTGTGGGACCGTCTGAACTATGCGGTTTCCAGTAACGTAATTGACTATTCAAGGGCAAGTGAGCGGCTTGATACTCGTGTTGTTGACGGAGCGGTAAACGACGTAGCCTCGCGAGGGTCACGCCTTAGCAACTTTCTCAAAACTCTGCAGACAGGAGTCACACAACAATACGTCATCGCCTTCGCCGCAGGAATATTCCTCCTGCTAGCATACATGATACTCGTCATTGGGGCAGAGTGAAATGCTGGGACTGCTCACTCTAACAATATTCCTACCTGCGCTGATGGCCGCTCCCGTTTACCTGGTTGGGAAGAGAAACGCGAGGCTGGGCGCGGTCCTTGGAATAGGAACGACCGCGGCCGTGTTTCTTCTCTCATTATCGATACTGGCCGTTTACCCGATGGGAAGCTCGGGGTTCCAGCTCCGAGAGTCAGCCAGCTGGGCAAGCTCGTTCGGGCTCGAGTACAAGGTCGCGATAGACGGAATCAGCCTTCCACTTCTCCTAATTGCCACGATTCTAAGCCTCCTGGCCGCGGCAGGGTCCTGGGACCTGATCAAGACACGGGAACCAGAGTACTACGCGCTCTTCCTAATCTTCGAGACCGGAATAATCGGCGTGTTCACTTCGCTCAACCTGATACTCTTCTACGTGTTCTGGGAGGTAGTGCTGATTCCGATGTTCTTCTTTATCGGAATCTGGGGAGGACCCCGGAAAAAATACGCGTCGATGAAGTTCCTGATCTTCACATACGTTGGAAGCACCATCATGCTATTCGGCTTCCTCGCCCTGTACGCCTGGACAGGGGCTCAGGGCTCACCCTCGTTCGACTATGAGACCCTCGTCCAGAGGGTCCCCAGCCTGATAATGCCGTTCCAACTGGTAGCGGCCATAACCACGTTCATCGGGTTTGCGGTCAAGCTTCCAATAGTTCCGTTCCACACATGGCTTCCGGACGCTCACGTCGAAGCACCCGCACCGGTAAGCGTCCTTCTGGCCGGACTGTTGCTGAAAATGGGAGGCTATGGCATGATCAGGTATAACCTGTTTCTGTTTCCGGACGCGGCGGAAATCCTCTGGCCCTACTTCGCCGTAATCGGCCTGGTCACCATGATCTACGGCGCATCGGTGGCGATTGTTGCGAGAGACCTCAAGAGAATGATCGCTCTCACAAGCATCAACCACATGGGATATGTACTGCTGGGCACTTTTGCCAGAAACTCGGCCGGAATCCAGGGCGCGGTCTTCCAGATGTTCAACCACGCCTTAGCAATCGGAATACTCTTCCTCATGTCAGGCTACATCCAGAAACACGCGGGGACCCGTAACATCGACGAGCTGAACGGGCTGCGTGGAAAAATGCCCACTACCGCCACATTGCTAGTCCTCGGCTCTATGGCGGCCATGGCTGTTCCCGGGCTTGCGAACTTTATCAGCGAATACCAGGTCATTCAGGGCGCTCTAAGCGCAAACTACCTGTTTGCGGTAGCCATCCTTGCTCCGGCTCTGACGGTTGGGTATTTCCTCTGGATGTTGAGGCGTGTCGTGTTGTCGCCTCCGGCGGGTCCGAAGGACGAGCTTCCACTGCGCTCTCTTCTGGTACTGGCCGCCTTCCTTGCTCCCCTTTTCGTGTTCGGGGCCTACCCCGGCCCGTTACTCAATAGCATCATCAAGCCTGCGGTAGACAGCGTGCTCCCATCAATCGTATCGCCTGGAGGCCCCTAGCACTGGCTCTCCTAGACACCATGGTGCAGTACGCGCCGTTCATCAGCCTGGCTGTTTTCGGGCTCGCTGTCACGCCCGTGGGAATGCTAGGGAACGGGAGAATGAAAGGAGGCCTGGCTGCCCCCGTGGCGTTGTTCGGCCTTCTAGCAAGCCTCGCTTCGACTGTCTGGCTCGCAACGAGAGCCGTTCCTTCCGGCCCCTTTGGACCATCCCCACCGGTCCTTGTCATGGATTCCTTCACCTACTTCTTCACGGGCGTCCTGTTGACAGTTTCGATCTTTGTCACGGTAGCGTCCTTCCACTTTATGAAAAACGATGTCAACGTGGCACCGTACTACGGGCTGCTCATCCTCTCAACGCTCGGGATGATAGTACTAGCCGCCTCACTGGACCTGATACTTCTCTACGTGGGCTGGGAGCTGATGAGCATACCCACTTACGCTCTGACCGCCATCAGGAAACACGACCCCAATTCTAACGAAGCTGCCATGAAGTTCTTCGTGCTGTCAGCTCTGTCCTCCGCGCTCATCGTATACGCCATATCCCTGCTGTTCGGAATATGCGGGTCCACCAACCTCGTCACAATCAGCAGCGCCCTCGGCGGCGTGACATCGGACACTCGTTCCTACGGAATTCTTGCAGTAGTCATGTTCGTCGTCGGGTTCGGCGTCAAGATGGCGGTTGTCCCGTTCCACATGTGGATTCCCGACGCGTTCGAGGGCGCTCCCACAACAGTGGCGGCGCTCCTGGCCGCAGGTGCCAAGATGGCTTCGTTTGCCGCCGCCTTCCGAGTATTCATAATAGGTATCGGCCTCTTCAACATCGACTGGTATTCCACCTTCGCAATCGTCGCAGTAGTGACGATGACGTTCGGAAACGTTGCGGCCCTGATGCAGAAGAGCTTCACACGACTACTGGCCTACTCAAGCATTGCCCAAGCCGGATACATCCTCATAGCATTAGCCACTCCCACGACAGCCAGCGGAAACCCAGTGGGAATTGCGGGCGGGCTGTTCCACGTTCTAAACTACTCGATTCTCAAGACCGCTTCCTTCATCGCGGCAGCAGCAGTTGTCACTCGACTTGCGGTGACGGACCTTGACTCTTTCAACGGGCTCGCCCGCAGAATGCCACAGACCTCGTTCAACATCGCAGTATTGTTCCTAGCTCTCGCCGGAGTGCCCCCGCTCAACGGCTTTTTCAGCAAGGCGCTGTTATTCACGGGGGCGATATACTCGCAGTTCAGCTGGGGAAGCTACCTCGCGATAGCGGGGCTGCTGAACAGCGGGTTTAGCATGGGGTATTATGGCTGGATCATTAAGCGAATGTATTTCGATGAGGCGACTGACTCTTCGAGAGTCGCTGAGCCGCGGGCGTACATGTCGGTGCTCTGGGCAGCGACGCTATTGACCTTCGTAATAGGAATCTACCCAGACCCGTGGATAAGAATGTCCCAAGACGCTGCTGCAGCCCTGATGAGCGCCCGTCCTCTTCCGGCTACTTAGCCTCTCTCTTGAATGATAGCTCCTGGTTGAGCAGGGCTACAAGCTCGACCAGGCTGTTGACGACCAGTTCCCGTTTGAGTTCTATCTCGGTCTGGCCAAAGCTCAAATTGAGAGCCTCGAAAAGGCGTTCTCCCCCAGATTCTCTCCCCGAGTAGAGTTTGAGCGCGCCTTGGGGCTGAGGCCCCCCGGACTGAGGGGTACGAGCAACTGTGAAGCGCTTGGAGAGTCTTGCTTTCACGAGTTCACTTGTCGTTGAAGAAACCATGGTCCTGTCTGACATGCCGATTTCAACTCCTGCACCCTTCTTGCCTCGGACGTCAAGTAGACACTTGATCCCGTTCTCCTCTAGCATGGCCTCTACGCTACTCCTGAGTTCTGCTCGAGCAGTTTGGATTCTGTTCGGGTCTTGGTATTCCGGGCTGACATTTCCTGCAACAGCGTAGCACCGGGACGTCAGAGCGGCGTCTTCCACTATCTTTCCTGTGTAAAGTTCGGCCTCTGGTCCGGGGGCGTGGGGAGCTGTGAGTAGAACATATCCCTCGCCTAGAAGCTCGAAATGGTTGGGGCGTACAATCTTGATGGGCATTGAAATTGCGGCTCTTTGGCGTTCGAATTTCGTGTCTCCTATTGAATACTCTTATAGCACGCGTTTCACGGGCCCACGAATCATCGTCCCGAGGCATGTTCGAGGAAAGTAGAACGCTTGTCAGGAATCGAAGCCGTCAAAAGGATCGTCGAGACCGAGGCTAAAGCTAGAACGATTGTGGAAGAATCAAGAGTTCGCGCGCAACAGATACTCTCGCAGGCTTCACAGGAGACGGAGAATGTCCGCCAGCATGTCCTGTCCAGTGCTAAGGCCCGGAGGGAAGAAATTCTTCAGTCGGCCCGGGAAAACGCTGAATCTGAAGCAGGCAAGTCGGACGTGGAGACGACTCAACAACTCGAGGGCTACCGGAAGGCCTTCGAAGGCAGGAAGGAGCTCGCTGTGAAGAAGGCTGTGGAACTGGTTCTGAGAGGGTAGTAGATGTCAGAGTCCTTCGAGAAGCTTCAGAATCGAATATTGTCTGATGCGAAAGTCAAAGCAGAAGACATCATCAGGGAAGCGGAAGAGAAAGCAAGACAAACTCTCGAGCAAGCCAAGACCCGGGCTCTGAAAGAAGCAGATGAGACTCTATCCAGAGCAAGACTGGAAGCTGAGGCTCTAAGGCGCCGCATCCTCAGCTCTAGAATCCGCGCGAACAGGCTCCGGATTTTGGATGAGAAGAACCGAATCGTCCAGCAGGTGATGCAATCCGTCGAAAACGCACTTGCCGATATCACGGCGGATGAACGGTTTCCTGATATCCTGAAGCGTTTTGTCACAGAGGCAGTCGAGGCCGTGGGAGCGGACGAGCCAATCGTCAGAATCGGCTTCCGGGAGATCTCAAAGAACCAGACGGATGCAATTGGAAA
>DATBWE010000127.1:0-4135 GCA_036514975.1 Bathyarchaeia archaeon | reverse complement strand
AGTGCTTCTTCCAGAGGATTGCCCTGGGCCCGAAGCAAACAGTCTAACACCGCTGAGTACTGAGTCCAGCATCATTAGTGGGTAGATGTCTTCGTTGCCGAAGGCAGGGGTTCGATATGCAACTTTGATGTAGTCTGCCTCCGATCGAAGGTTGAGGTCCACGCGTCTTTCTCCGTTCTGAGGAGGCTCAGTCCCATCAGGCTCGGGAGGCTTGGCTGACGACTCTAGGGTGCCGAAGTATTCTTGGATCTTTGGCAGCATCTTTCCAGCTGGGTATGGTCCCACAACGACGAGGAGGGCGTTTGAAGGGACATAGTATCGTCTATAGTGTTGGAAGAGGTCGTCCCTGGTTATTCTCATGAGGTCTTGTTTGAGTCCTCCTTCGGACCAGCGGTAGGGATGGAAACGGAAGGCTGTCAGAAACAGTTCCTCCATGGTGAGGAATTCAGGGTCGTTCTCGTTGCCCTCCCTCTCCGAGATTACAACAGTCCTTTCCGACTCCACCTCTCTTGGGTCAAACGCGGCATTTGTCATCCGTTCGGATTCGATCATGAGGCCGGTTTCTATCTTGTCAGCGGGCAGAATCTCGAAGTATGCTGTGAAATCCTTCGAGGTAAATCCGTTGTATTCTCCGCCGACGCTGCTCACGAGCCGCCCCACGTCTCCCTTGCGGAGTTTTCCCCCTCCTTTGAAGAGCATGTGTTCCACCCAGTGTGAAATACCGGTGATGCCAGGTCTCTCGTTCCTCGAGCCCACCCGGTAGATGGCCCAGCATCCGGAGACTGGCGCGTTTGGTATATGCCGGATCAGCACCTTGAGCCCGTTGTCCAGCTCGTGGCGTGAAACTTGGAGCTGTTTGGAGAATGATGTCTGTTCTTGCTGTGTCACTGGAGGGTCAACCCGCTACAGAGTCCTTCTGCTCAGTGTCGTAGAGTCGAGCCTTATTGACTAGGCTTCTCCAGAGTCGTGCTGGCCAGTCAGTTCCCCATACTGGGTCTTGGTGATCGCGTCCATGTCTAGCAGTTTCTGCGCCACTTCAGAGATTCTCACGACGGAGTGTAGCTCGACGCCTGATGCTTCCAAATGAGACTTGCCACCCTCCTCCCTGTCGAGCAGAACAAGCGCGTGCTCTACGACCCCCCCTTCTCCCCGAAGGCTCTGGAGGGCGGTTGTCGTGTTCTTCCCGGTCGTGATTACGTCATCGATGAGGAGAACTCTGTCTCCTGGAGACAGGACTCCCTCCACTTTTCTTTCCCGGCCATGGGTCTTCACATCTTTGCGTGTATAGACAAGGGGCTTCGACAGGGAAAAGGCGAGGACTGAAGCCCAGGGAAGCCCGCCTGTGGGGATTCCGGCTATCTTGTCCACTCCTACTATTTTCTTGGCGTTCTCGACGAGAAGCTCGACTGATTTCTGAAACGCGTCCGGAAAGCTGGGAAGGATTCTTAGGTCGAGGTAGTAAGGGCTGAGCTTGCCACCTGAAAGCGTGAACAGTCCGAACTTCAGCGCTCCCGTTTTGACCAGTACGCGGCAGAAATCGTCCAGTTGCGTCTTCATAACTCGGGCGCCCCGTGAAGGATTGCGGAGTCAGCCGCGGGTTTGGGCAATTCTTCTCGGCTTGTCTCAGAAGGTGATAGCGATTTAAAGCCAAGCTCCACGTCCTGCGGGAGAAGGCTGACGGGTTGGAGTTCTGGATGCCGTATGGTGATACGGAGGTTCCAGTCCGAGTTCCGGACGACAATTTCTACAAGATTCTAGAGCCCAGCAAGCCAAGCAGGGTTGTGGACCCGGCTTTGCTGTTCAGCGAATCGCTGGAGAGACATGTGGGAGGAGGGTCTCTTGAGGAAACGGTGAAGCCGGGAGCTAGTGTCGGAATAGTGATAGACGCGATGGTTCCGCCGGCCCTTCGCGGCTCCGCGGTTGAACAGTTGAAGGCTAGGCTAGAAAAGAGAGGAGCCTCCGCGAGGGTCTTTATCCGAAAGCGCACCTCTCGTATTGCAGCTCAACAACAGGACGGGGCAAAACTTCTCGACCCGGCCGAGGGAAGTTTCAGAGAAGCCGGCCGGACAAGAGCCGGAACAACGGTAGAGATCAACGAAGAGTTGCTGGCTTGCGATGCCAAGGTTACGCTTACAGTGTGTGTCCCGCATTTCGCCACCGGGTTTACTGGAGGTCCGGAGGCCATTCTCCCAGGAGCAGCTTCTGTAGAAACCATCGCCAAGAACAGGTCCCTTCTGGTTCGCCGTGTTGATTCTCCAGCGGGGGAAGCGGAGAGCAACGTCCTGAGTGATGCAGTGGAGGCGTGCAAGCTCTTGGGCCCAATCTTCAGCGTCTGTATCGTCCCTGACGGGTATGGCGGAGCTGATTCAGTCTTCTCCGGCGAGCTGGAGAAGACTTTCACAGAGGCTAGAAGGAGGTACTTGGAGCTTCACAGTCCCAGAGTCGACATGAAGGCGGACATTGTGGTTCTCTCAGCAGGGAATGTTCTCGGGATGGACCTCTACCACAGTGTCAGAGTCCTATCAAACGCTGTGAGGGCTTTGAAGAGAGAGGGAACCTTGATTCTGGTGGCCGAGTGTTCCGGGGGCATCGGCGACCTCAACTTCCTGGACTACGCCAGAAGGTTCCAGGACAGGCGGGAGTTGGTCTCGGAGCTGAGGCACAGGTTCAAACTTGGAGGCCACGTGAACCTACATCTCCAGGACGTGTTGGAAAACCACAGGGTACAGCTGGTGTCTGTCCTCCCTGACTTTTACGCTCGAAACTCGTTCAGGCTAAAGACGTCGCGAACAGCCTCTAACAGTATCCAGCAGGCGATAAGAGCCGAGGGAAAGGACGCGAAGATTCTCATCGTAACCCGGGGCGATCTAACTCTACCACATGTCGGAGAGAATTCCAACACGTGAAGAACGGCCAGTTTCCGTTCCGAGGGAACCTGGCCCCTTATCGGCTCTCTGCCGACAATCCGCCCCAGACTTACTTGCCCGATACTTAATAGAAAGCCTGTATGTCCAGCGCGCGAATCAAAATGCGCAAGCTCTCTGCAAGCCTGCTCCTGCTTACTATCCTTCTTCTGACTCTGCCCGCGGAGGGTCAGTATTCAGGTTCGCTTCCCGTCTCGTCTGTGAGTCTCTCGGGGACGCGGGAAGTGCCCCTCAATGTACAGGTCGTATTCTTGGGACTGTCAAGTTCAGAGGTTAATTCGACCTATCTGACCGCGGAGATCAACGTTCCCTCAGCGAAGTCGCAGACAATCCTTGCCGGAGCGCAGGGCACCGGTGTCATCTACAGGTTAAACTACCAGGTCAGCTTCGCCAACGATACTATAGTCAACAGCTTCGTCTCGTCCCTGAGAGCCATAGAGATTACTGAAACCTACAATCTTACTGCTGGAGACTTTCGAAACCCGTACTTTGACAATTCGACCACCCAGATTGGCCTTGTGAAGAGCGCGTTCTACAACGCGACCGGTGTCGAGAACTGGTTCTCCTCACGGCAAACCTTCTGGCCGAGCCCGGTCCCCGGCTACACCCTCTTTGTAGCTGACCTCCACAACTACCTCACCGAGTCCTCGCTCACTTATGATCAGTACCAGAACTACACTAGAAAGTGCACAGGGCAGTGCAGCAGCGGATCTCGGTCAAATGCCACAGTCCACTACTACAACAGGACAACTGTGGACCAAGACTTGGGCCTTGAAGAGACTCGCCACTTCATGACCGGTTGGGGAGGAACCCAGCGGTTCTACTATCTAGATCTCTCTGCGGGTCCGAGCTACTGGACCGAAGAGCTTCCTATCCAGGCCGCTTCCGGGCTGAGGGGAGTTGACCCGGCAACCCCGTACGGCCTTTACTGGCGGACCCAGTTCATCGCCGACTACCTCGCAGGCGCCGTTTACAACCTGTTCGCGCCCGACTGGGTATACCCCGTAAACTACTCGTCCAGTTACAACTTTCACCTGTTTATCTTCGACCGTCGAAACGCGAGCGAGACGTCTCAGCGTCAATTGACCTCAGCTGTAAACAGCGTTTTAGTCGAGGCCGAACTGGAAAAGTTGATTCCATTCTCCAACGTCACAGTCATTACAAAGTTCGCCAATGTCAGTGCCTACTCCGGGCTTGAAGCTGCCATCGCG
>DATBWE010000126.1:0-3979 GCA_036514975.1 Bathyarchaeia archaeon | reverse complement strand
TGCGAGACCAGAGCCTTCAGTCCACCGGGCGGCTTCATGAGCGACTTGCCCGCTTCCGTGGCCCCGAGAATCTTCGTCTTCTGAATCGCCAGCATGGGGTCAACACCTTTCGGGCAGACTACACTGCACTCTCCGACTAGTGTACACTCCCAGACCCCATCCAGCTCGTGAACTATCGGGAACCGGGCCTGCTTTCCCTGGTCGCGAGAGTCCATGATGTACCGGTAGGCCAACGCTGTCGCGGCGGGTCCCAGAAACTCCTCGTTCAGACCATAGACTGGACACGCTGAGTAGCAGAGCATGCAGTTGATGCAGGACGAAAACTGGCTGTACTTGTCCACCTGCTCAGAGGTCTGCTTGTACTCCCCTTCCTCAGGAGGCACCTCCTTGTCCCGGATGATCCAAGGCTTGATCCGAACAAGTTTCTCCATGAAGTCATCCATGTTGACCACGAGGTCTTTGATTACGGGGAAGTAGGCGAGCGGCTCGACGGTTATTGTTCGTCCTTTGAACTCGTGGAGGAAGGTTGCGCAGGTCAGCCGCGGGGTTCCGTTGATGTTTGCCCCGCAGCTCCCGCATACGCCCATGCGGCATGACCAGCGGTAGGCCAGTGTCCCGTCGACCTCTGCCTTGATCTGGTTGAGAGCATCGAGCACTACTGTGTCTTTACGATAGGCTGCCTTGTACTCTTGGTAGTAGGGCTTGGTGCTCTTTTCAGGCCTGTACCTAGCAACCTTCAGTGTTGCCGTTCCTGTATCCGTCACTTAGTACACGCGCTCCTCGGGCTTCCACCGAGTCACGGTCACGGGCGAGTATTCGATTCTGGGCCTGCTGGGACCCTTGTACGCCATCGAGTGCTTCATGAAAACCAGATCGTCCCGTTTCGGATAATCAACTCGAGAATGGGCACCCCTTGATTCTCTCCTGTCTAGGGCCGCGTAGGCTATGGCCTCTGCAGCATCTAGCATAAAGTCCAGTTCTAGCGCAGAAACTAGGTCCGTGTTGAAGACGTGGTCCTTGTCTTCGACCACCGCATTCCTCACCCGGGACTTCAACTGGCCGAGGATTCTGCAGGCTTCGGCCATACTGTTCTCGTCGCGGTAGATTCCTACATGTTTCTCCATTGTAGTCTGCATCTCGGTTCTGATGGTGCTTATTCTCTCGCCTTTTTCCGGCTTGAGAACCTGGCCATAGATTCGTTTCTCCTCCGTCAAGGCGAGTCCCTGCACCGGGTTTCCAAAGCTGGGCTTTCCCTGTTTCTGGGCATATTCCGCGGCGGCTTTTCCCGCGGCCGCCCCGAAGACCAGGCACTCGGTCAGCGAGTTGCTTCCCAACCGGTTGGCGCCGTTCATGCTTACGCAGGCCGCTTCGCCCGCTGCGTACAGTCCCGGAAGTCCGGTGAAGCCGGACACGTCTGTATGTACTCCGCCCATCATGTAGTGCTGGCCAGGCCTCACAGGTATCGGCTCATGCGCTGGGTCGATTCCCACGTATCTCTCGGCGAGTTCCTTGACAAACGGCAGCTTTTCCTCTATCACCGCTTCGCCGAGGTGGGTTACGTCCAGGTGGACGTAGGACCCGTATGGTCCTTCGAACGCCCGTCCCTCTCGGATCTCCACCATCTCCGCTCTAGAGATAATGTCTCTAGGGCCGAGCTCCATTTTCCCCGGAACGTACCGTTTTAGAAAACGTTCTCCGTCCTTGTTGACCAGGTAGCCTCCTTCGCCCCGCGCCGCCTCCGTTATCAGTATTCCAGTGTTGGGGAGTAGCGTCGGGTGGTACTGGACCATCTCCATGTCTTTCAAAGGTACCCCCGCACGGTAGGCCAGCGCCATTCCGTCCCCGGTCTTTATCCAGCCGTTAGTTGTGAACTGGTAAATCCTCCCACACCCGCCTGTGGCAATTATCACTGCCTTTGCCAGTATGGTCACGAGTTCCCCTGTTCGAATTTCAATCGCAGTTACTCCTTCCACCTTCCCGCCATCGACAAGGAGGGAGGTGACGAACCATTCGTCGTAGCGGTGAACGCTGGGAAACTTCAGGCTCGTCTGGAAGAGCGTGTGCAGAAGGTGAAAGCCGATCTTGTCTGTGGCGAATACAGTTCTCTTGACCGCCATTCCTCCGAAGGCACGGACGCTGATGCGCCCGTCCGGGTCCCGGCTGAAAGGACAGCCCCAGTGTTCCAGGCGAATGGCTTCACGAGGCGCTTCTCTGACGAAGAACTCCACAGCGTCTTGGTCTGCGAGAAAGTCGCTTCCTTTGATGGTGTCGTAGGCGTGGGAGTCAAGGCTGTCGTAGTCTCTCAGGACCGCGGCCATTCCTCCCTCTGCGGAGACTGTGTGGCTTCGCATAGGGTAGACCTTCGACACTATGGCAACGTCGAGTTTCGGGCTGAGCTCAGCCGCCGCGATGGCCGCCCTCAGGCCAGCAGCGCCTCCTCCTATGATTAAGACGTCGTGGCTGAAGTGTTCCACGGTGCACTCACATGTTCTGTTGAAAGGCTGGGGTAGACGGGTTTTCGGACCGTATTTTAAATAGTGTTAGGAATACTCGACCGAAAACCGGGTCCGGCTCTTTCCGGCCGCTACGTTCCGCCCAGCTTCTTGACTTGCAGCCCTGTGCTGTCAAGTCTCATCTGGACCGGGAATATCCCCTTGAGGCTCGAGAGGAATTTTGGCTCTGCTGTCCCATTGTTGATGAGGAAGAGGGCGGTGGCGTGCGGGACATTCAGAAGCTCTACGAGCTGTTTGACGCCGGAGTAGTGTTGTTCCCAGCGTTCTCCCCGGATGAGTTCCTCTATGCTGTCGAAGACGAACCGTAGGGTAGAGGTCCGGTTGTTCTCAAGGAGGTCAGAGGCTATCGAGGTTACGAGACCCAGTTCCCTGTCAGGTATCTGCACCTCCCCGTCGGGAAGCTCGTCAGGCGCAGAGACCAGAGATGATGCGGCCACTATCTCAACCAGTTCTTTTCCCTTGATGGCTCTGTAGAGCTTGCTGGACTTGCTCGTGAATAGTACGCACTTCTCGGCGTAGCCTATTCCTTCCATGAGAAACTTCTCGACTACTCCGAGGTCTCCGCCTGAGTCATACTCGAGGAGGATCTTTGACCCCTGAAGGCGGTTGTGTTGCAGGTTGACCAGTGCAGAGAAGTAGTCTTTGGGTTCGGAGAGGTCGACCACCTGTATGTCCACGTTTCTCTCCAGGAACTCGTTGAGCTGGGGCCTGGGCGCTTTGCTGCTTTCTAGGAGAAGGAGCTCGGAGACCAAATGCCCTTTTTCCCTAGGGACTTCGCTGGGTGGAGCTGCCGCGTTGAACAGGGCTCCGGGCTCGAGGCTTTTCACGTAGACTGTTGAGGTCTTTCCAAAGCTCACTTTCTCGGAAAGGATATGCATGATTGGCGTGGCGGCCGGGGTGTCGAGCGTGTTGAGTATCTTTCCAGTTCTGACCCATTCATTGAACAGCGGTTCTGTCTGGGCTATTGTCTCCATGAGCCATGATTGTCGGCCTTTGACTATGACCTTGCTTCCTGATTCTACTAGGTTACGGAAGATGTTGGATAGGAAGGAGGGTGTTCTGCCGCCTGTGTCGTGTATTATCAGGTAGCGCCTTCCCAGTTCTATGATCGTCTGGGGGACGAGGCGGCTCACCCAGAGCCTGCTAAGCCAGGTCGGGCCTGTCACAGAAACGGACATGAAATAGTAGAAGAGGGCGCTGGTTAGAAACGCCGCCTGGTAGCCGAAGGGCAGAGTTATGCCGAGTGTGGATGTGCCCGTCGCGAACAAGATTGTGGGGAGGGCGACTGTGGCTTGGATGAGCCATGCTATTGTCAGTATCTTCAACGTATCACTAGTATGCCCAGTCCTGGCTCTCCTCTTTGCCAGTGCGAAGAGTAGCGTGGGATAGAGTGTGGCCGCGATCCAGAGAGCCACGTTGGCTGGGAGGTATGCTGCTTGCATGTAGATTGTTATCATGAGCCAGCC
>DATBWE010000125.1:0-9194 GCA_036514975.1 Bathyarchaeia archaeon | reverse complement strand
GCTGGCCGACTTTACGACCTGCTGTTTCACTCTGAGGGGTTCGAGAACGTTCTGTTTCCTCATGTCGCTGACTTTGCCAGAATGCACATCAATACCATACCACTGGTTCCCAGCCTTCTCATGCTTCGACCGCAGCTCCACGAGCACATCAATCGGGTCTAGGCCCGCGTTCTCTGCAAGCGTTGTCGGAACCGCCTCAAGCGCCTCCGCAAAACCTTCAATCGCCAGCTGTTCCCGCCCGCCAACTTTGACTGCGAAATCACGCAGTCGTTTCGCAACCTCCGCCTCCGGCGCACCGCCGCCAGCGACAATCTTCCCATCCTCCAAAGCGTTACGGACCACGCACAGCGCATCGTGCAGAGACCGGTCCGCTTCGTCAACAACGTGCTCCGTCCCGCCGCGAATTACAATGGTGACAGCCTTCGGGTTCTTCGCATCCCTCACGTAGACCAGCTTGTCCTCTCCAATCTTGACCTCCTCTACCAGTTTCGCCTCGCCCAGCGCGTCCTTGGCGAGGTCCTTGACGCTCGCAACAATTCTGGCGCCAGTAGCCTTCGACAGCTTCTCCATATCGCCACTGCTCACATTCTTCGCAGCCGCAATGCCTTTCTTCGACAAATAGTGCAGTGCCACATCATCAATGCCCTTCTCGCAGAACAAGACATTCGCGCCAGACTTTTCAACCTGCGCAACCATGTCGCTCAGCATTTTCTCTTCCTCCTCGATGAACAGTCGCATCTGGTCAGGGTTGTTGATGTTGATTTTCGCGTCGAATTCTGTCTTTTCGATTTCCAGCTTCGCGTTCAACAGCGCGATCTTTGCAGTCTCAACCCTTTTCGGCATCTGGGCATGGGCGAACTCCTTGTCCACGACAATGCCCTTGACGAGTTCTGTCTCCTCAAGGCCCTTGCCATGCTTCTTGAGAATCTTAAACAGGTCGATGTCTGCCTTCGTCCTACCGTCAACCTTCTCGGCCACCTGCTTCACCGCCTTTACCGCAATGTCGGCAAACCTTTCCTTCGCAACAGCGATACCCTTGCTGTACATGGACGTCACAGCAACATGCTTCAGGGTAGCATCGTCCTTTTCCAGTATTGGAATGGACAGTTTGTCCAGAATCTCTATAGCTTTCTCTGCGGCCTTCATGTAGCCGTCCACGATGACAGTCGGGTGGACATCGCGGTCCAAGAGCTTCTCTGCACGTTCCAAGAGCTCGCCTGACAGAAGAACCGCGGTCGTCGTCCCGTCGCCGACCTCATTGTCCTGGGTCTTGGATACTTCAACAAGCATCTTCGCAGCAGGATGCTGAACGTCAAGCTCCTTCATAATGGCGGCTCCATCGTTGGTGATGGTCACGTCGCCGAGCGTGCTGACCAGCATCTTGTCCATTCCCCGCGGTCCAAGGGTGGTACGGACAGTCTCAGCAACTATCTTTGCAGCGGTGATATTGTTACGCTGCGCTTCCTTACCGGTTGTTCGGCCCGTTCCCTCTTTCAGTATTAGGATAGGCACTCCTCCAGCCCCTTGTGCAGACATAATCTCATAATCCCTCTTGGAATTCGGCCATAGGAGCGAAAAAACAGATTCTTAAGGTTTACCAGTTTTGAGGGTTCGAAACCGGGCTGGGAAGCCCCAGTGGAGGCTAATATCGGGTTTCCGAAGAGACGGGTCGCGGCCCGGCAGGCTTGAACCCTCACTCAGCGGGTAGAGTACCACCACCTATTTTCGAGATGTAACCCTGCCCTAGCCCATGAGTAGTCCAGATAACCCTATGGCCTATCTCCTTGAGTTCGGGCTGAAAAAAGTGGAGAAGGAAAGGCCTGAACTTGCCAGGGACGTAACTTACAGAGGCCTAAAGGCGAAGCTTATGCAGGACGCGGAGGGGCATTTTCGTGAGATACAGGCCACCTACGCGACTGTTCTGAAGACCCAGTGCCAGTGTGGGGGGCAGCTGGAGCCGGTGGACCACGAGTTCGGGAAGGCTGAGGGCACAATATACGACAGCGTGATAGCAAAGTGCAGGGCTTGCGGTGCGACCCAGATGTTCCAGTTTCCCAAAGAAGGATTCCTCTCAGAGGCGAGGTCCGCCATGGCGTTAAGGGACTACTTACACGGCACATACGGGATAGACTACGCTAGCCTGGTCATGAGCCAGCTTCGTAACCGGCCTGACAAGGTTAGATGAAGACTGGGTTACGTTCCCAGGGTCTTTTCGTAAATCTTGCGCAGTGTCCAGCGGACGCCGTTCCTTATCTCGTTCAGACGACGCTCGTCGCCAAAGTTGACGATCTTCAACTGTTTCAGGATGCTCCCGTCTTGTTCGATGACATAGGAGAGCATCCTATCCGGTCCCAGCTCTTGTTTGCTCACAGCTTCGGTGTCTCGGGCCTTCATCGGGTCCAGTACCTTTCCTAGCAGGAAGGTCCTGAGTGGTGGAGCGTTTACGTCGAACCTGATGCTTGGGGAGGGCACAATCCTCAGGTCGTGACCCTCCACAAAGACATCTGCGAGATGAACCCCGGCCATCGTGGTTATGGACTGCGACGAAGATTCGCGCGGTACCCTGTTCGGAGTATCCAGTATTGCACTCGGGACTTGCACCCTCCGGTAGCTCCTCTCAGCCAGTAGGTTATCCACAATCTCCAAGAAGGATCGGAGAGTCTTGATTTCCTCCTCTTGACTCCCAACTCGCTTCTCGAGGTAAGCTTTGAGTTCTGCGAGTTTTTTCGTTGACTTCTCTTCTAGTTCTGTCAAGCTCTCCCTTTCTACTGTGGTAACTGCCTTTGGGCTTTTAAACCATCCAAAAGCAACATTCGCATCGGTGTTCCTCCTGGCAACCAAGGGTTCCGAGGCCTCTGTTCGAGAGATTCTGAGTGGCCGACTACAAGGCCAACATGTTCGCTTGAGGGGGTGGTTGCAGAACAAACGTTCCGGCGGGGGAATTCAGTTCCTACAGCTGCGCGATGGGAGCGGCGTACTCCAGTGTACTGTCCGTAAGGAGAAGGTAGACGCGAAGGTCTTTGAAGAGTTTCTCTCTACAAGAGTCGAGTCCAGTGTCGAACTGGAAGGTGTTGTTGACAAGGACCCGCGTGCCCCAGGAGGTTGGGAGCTTCGGGTTGAAGCGGGAAAGGTGGTTAGTCCCGCGCTGGAGGATTTTCCGATTGCAAAGAAGTATCATGGGCCTGATTTTCTTCTGGACAACCGACACCTTTTCGTTCGAAGCGATAGGTTGCGGTCGGTTCTACGGGTCCGGGCCGTGTTTCTTTCAGCCGCCAGAGAATGGTTTGCTGAGCACGAGTTTACCGAGGTTCAAGTCCCGATTCTCACTTCCGCAGCGGTAGAAGGCGGTGCAACATTGTTTGAGGTGAAGTACTTTGATGAAAAGGCCTACCTCACCCAGAGCTGGCAATTATACGCAGAAGCCTTGATTGCAAGCATTGGAAAAATCTTCACAATATCGCCATCCTTTAGAGCCGAGAAGTCTAGGACTCGGAGGCACGTTACCGAGTTCTGGCAGGTGGAGGCTGAGGCGCCATGGTGTGACTTGGAGGGAATCATGGGTTTCGAGGAGGAGTTGCTGAGCCACACATTGAGGAAACTGGTGCAATCATGCAGGCCAGAACTTGAGTTGTTCGAACGGAGGGTGGAGGACCTTGAACGGGTGAAGCCGCCCTTTCCACGCGTAACATATGACGAGGCTTGGAAGATGATTGGGAGTGAGCAGTCTGGGATAAAGTGGGGAGAGGACCTTGGTTATGAGCAGGAGAAAGTCTTGACGGCCAAGTTCGACCGCCCCTTTTTCGTCGTTCGTTATCCTAAACGCGCAAAGGCGTTCTACCATAAACCTGACCCGTCGAACCCTGAGCTGACTATGTCGGTTGACATGCTAGCTCCTGAAGGTTACGGAGAAATTACAGGTGGTGGCGAGCGGATTGAGGATTATGATGTGTTGATGACGAGGATTAGGGAGGAGGGCCTGGACCCTAAGAGTTACGCGTGGTATCTGGACTTGAGGAAGTTTGGTAGTGTTCCTCACTCCGGGTTTGGGCTGGGGTTGGAGAGAGTGGTGGCTTGGGTCTGCAAGCTGGACCATATCAGAGATGCCATCGCATTTCCGCGTTTGATCAACCGTGCATATCCGTAGCCGCTCGTCACATCTTCGCAGATTCCGTAATTATTCTGTTCGCCAGCTCGACACTTTCTCTTCTCTGAGCCTCTAGGGTCTGAGCCCCGATGTGGCAAGTGGTCACTGTGACACCATTCGGGAGCTCGACCAGTGTCTTCTCCCATTCGTCAGCCGGGGGTTCGATGTGGTACACGTCGAGCCCTGCACCTGCCAAATGGCCGCTTCGGAGGAGCGACAACAAGGCTGTCCCGTCAACTATGTCTCCCCGTGACGTGTTGATGAGGTAGGAACCGCGTTTCATCATTCTCAAACGCGGCTCGTTGAGAAGATGATGAGTCTCCTTAGTGTAAGGAACGTGAACTGTAACTATGTCGGACCGCTGAAGAAGATCCTCGACGGAATTTGAGAGTTCGAAGCTCAGCCCTGGTACTCCTCTAGGGGGAATCACGTCGTACCCTAACACTTCTGCTTGGAACCCGACGGTTAGTATTCTTGCGACTTCGTTACCGATTCTGCCCGCTCTTCCGATTATTCCTACCTTCTTGCTATGGAGTTCTTCGCCGATCAACTGGCTCTTTATCCACCGGCCCGATTTCATCTCTCTGTCCGCAAAGGGAATCTTCCTTAGAAGGGAGAGCATCAGGGCGATGGTGAGTTCGGCAACGCTGACTGATGGGGCCGCGGGCGTGTTGAGTACGGTGATGCCTGCTTGCTTTGCTGTTTGCGTATCGATATTGTCGAGGCCGACGCCCGCTCTAGCGACTATTTTGAGGTTCTTGGCTCTGCTGATGATTCCTGCATCGACCTTCGTCCTGCCTCTGACAACGAGAATATCGTAATCTAAAATAACCTGTTCCAGCTCTTTCCTGACAATCTGGGGGTTTTCGTCGACGCGAAACCCAGCAGCTCTGAGAATCTGGGTTCCCTCAGGGTGGATGTGGTCGCAGACCAACACTTTCAAAGTGCTCTATCTCCCAACGATTCCCGCAGAGGCTCTCGTCGTCGCAACAGTACCTTTCAGCTTTCTCAGGAGGGCTTGAGCGGCTATGGTTACCGGGTCCCAGACCGGGGCCAATGGCGGAGAGTAGCATGTTTCAATTTCCGCGAACTCTTCTACCGATAGCCCCAGATGAGCTCCCATTGAGGCGAAGTTCGCCCGGAGTGTTGCACCTTCTTCTCCTACGAGCTGTGCTCCGATTAGTCTTCCATCATCAGGGTGCGCCAGGAGTTTCACGGTTAGGTCTTTTCCGCCTGGGTAGTACGTCAGCCGGGTTGAGCCTGTGATCCTTACAGAGAGGGGATGAATTCCCAGTCTTTCGGCAAGGGTGGTTGTGGGCCCAAAAGAGGCGACTTCCAGGCCGAATAGCTTCACGGTTGTCACCCCGGTCGAACCGGGATACTTTGAGGTCCCGCCGGCGGCGTTCACGCCTGCAACCATCGCTTGCCTGACAGCAGTTGTGGCTAGCTGGAAGAACACGTGCCGCCGTGTGATTCTGTCGTAGGTTTCGACACAGTCCCCCGCTGCGTACACGTTCTTTCCAGATGTCTCCATTCTCTCGTCGGTTCTGATTCCTCCAAACTCTCCCAGCGCTATTCCTGCCTTACCTGCCAGTTCTGTGTTAGGCCGAACCTTGACAGCAAAGACTACCACATCAGCTTCATAGTTTTTTCCTGAGATTTTGACGCCAGATACCTCTCCTTTGTCGCCATGGATTTCTTCTATAGTGGACTGGAGGTGATATTCAACGCCGTGTTCTTCTCCCTTCTGGCGAACGATGGATGCCATGTCCGGGTCCAGGATGGCGGGCAGAATTTCTGGAAAGATCTCTGCCTGGAGAACTGAAACTTGTCTGATGAGGAGCGCCTCGGCCATCTCTGACCCCGTAAGCCCCGCGCCTATGATAGCTACTCTTTTCACCTTCACTTCGGATAGACGGTCAGCAAGTCTTTCCATGTCTTCCATGGTCCTAATCGTGAAGACCCCCCGCAGCCCAGACCCGGGGAGCGTCATAGTTGCAGCTCTGGCTCCCATTGTCAAGATCAGCGCATCGTAATCCAAAGTTTCTTCTCGACCATCTCTTGGTCGAGTAAGCTGGACTCGCTGAGCACTTGCGTCTATCCCGGTACAGTTCCACCCTAGTCGAAGCTTGACCCGGTTAGTCTGTTCATAGAATGACTCGTCGTGCCCTATCAGGGCATTGAGGCTGGGTACTATTCCGCTGAACGCGTAGGGAAGGCCGCACCTCGAGTATTCTGGCAAATTCTCGTCGCCTATGAGCACAATTTCAGCAGTTCTATCTGTCTTGCGCGCGTGGAAGGCTGCAGTTGTTCCTGAGACTCCACATCCGATGACAACGATGCGCTTCGGCATAGAATTGCGCGCTTGGGATGGTCCGATAACGGTTTCCTTGGGGTCCCCCGGGGGCGAGAACGACTAGCGAAAGGTATTAGTTTGGTTCAGAATCCAGTGAACCGTGGAGAGAGTGGCTTGAGGGCCAACATGAACCTTTTCCTGAGGGATGGAAAAGGAATGCTCCTTGCCTATGACCAGGGTTTTGAACACGGCCCGTCAGCAGACTTTAACGACAAGAATATCGACCCGAGCTATGTTCTGGACATCGCAGTCAGGGGCGAATTCACTGGCGTAGTTCTTCACAAGGGGGTTGCCGAGAAATACTACAACGGGAAGGTTCCTCTCATCCTAAAGCTGAACGGTAAGACCAGTCTTCCAAAGGGCGAGCCAATTTCGACGCAGGTCTGCAGCGTCGAGCAAGCAATAAGTCTTGGAGCAAAAGGCGTTGGCTATACCATCTACCTTGGGAGTGCTAATGAGAGTGTCATGCTTCAGGAGTTTGGGGAGATACAGGAAGAGGCTCATGAAGAGGGCCTTCCTGCAATAGCCTGGATTTATCCGCGGGGCGAGGCGGTCAAGGTTGACACTGCTCCTGAAATTGTTTCGTATGCGGCGAGGGCGGGACTCGAAATTGGGGCTGACGCGGTGAAGATAAAGTACAGCGGGTCGCCTGACACCTTCAGCTGGGCAGTCAAGGCGGCGGGGCTGGCCAAAGTGTTCATGTCGGGAGGGCCGAAAGCACCGACCGACGAAACCTTCCTGTCACAGGTGAAGGGTGCAATGGATGCCGGCGCTACTGGACTTGCTGTGGGGAGAAATGTCTGGCAGCATCAGGACCCGCAAAGGATGGCGGCTGCGCTGAAGGAAATCATATTCAACAGCGGAGAGATTCAGAAAGCGCTACAGCTAGTTGTATCGCAGTAGAGCCCTGCTTTGCCCACAAGGACCCTGGCAGACGTCCTCCAAACCGAGGACCAAGGCCTGAGAAAGCTTGTTTCCCTTCTGTCCGAGCTTAGTATGCGGATAGTCGCAGAGATTCCGAGGGCCCTCGGAACTACTGAGGGGGTCAATGTTTACGGGGAGACACAGACCGAGCTCGACGTCTGGTCCAACGAACTACTGACCAAGAAACTGGTCAAAAGCGGGCTCGTCAGCCAAGTGGCCTCAGAGGAAATGGAAAGGACCTTGGAAGGAAATGGCGAGTACGCACTAGTTTTGGACCCATTAGATGGCTCCTCCAACATCAAAACGGACAACTTGGTGGGAACGATTGTAGGCATCTACTACGACGAAAAACTCCCCGCCAAGGGACGAAACTTGCTCTGCTCACTGTACTATCTCTACGGGCCGTACGTCCAGGCCACTGTAGCCACCCGGGAAGGCGTCCACCTTTGCGTTGCCGCGGGAAGGAAAGCCGGGTCGGAGCGATTTCTAACGACCGGAGAGCCTCACCGGCTTCCGGAGAAGGGTTCGGTATACGGGATAGGAGGGATGAAGGAGAAATGGCCGACCGAAGTTCGCGAGTTTGCCGAGAGGCTGGAGAAGAGGAGGCTGAAGCTTCGCTATGGGGGCTCGTTTGTTGGAGACTATAACCAGGTTCTTCACAACGGAGGCTTCTTCTCCTATCCGTCCTTGCTGGATGCTCCAAACGGAAAGTACCGATTGCAGTTTGAGTCCAATCCTATTGGTTTCATCACTGAGAAGGCTGGGGGTAGAGCCAGCGACGGAAGGCAGAATATCCTTGATATCGAGCCGACCGATATTGCCCAGCGTGTTCCAACCTATCTTGGAAACAGGGACCTTGTTGCTGAGTTTGAGGGCCTTCTCAAGACAGCTGAATCCCCTAGAATGGCATCCTGATAGAGGATTGGGAATATCCGGGAACTAAAGGGTCCTCTGCTCATCGTGAATTTCAAGACCTACATGGAGGCTACTGGGAAGAAGGCCGTCGAGCTTGCGAAGATCGTGGAAGCGGTTGCCAGAGAGCGGGGGATCACCATCGCAGTAGCGCCACAGTTCACGGACCTGAAGACGGTTTCCGAGGCAACAGGCGTTCCGGTGTTCAGCCAGCACATCGACCCCATCAGGCCAGGCGCCTCAACCGGACACATTCTGCCAGAAGCAGTGAAAGCTTCTGGAGCCGTTGGTACTATTTTGAACCACTCTGAAAGACGCATCAAGATATCGGAAATCGAAGAATCGGTCGAAATGGCGAAGACATCAGATCTTATTGCTTTAGTGAGCGCCAACACTGCAGGTGTAAGTGCCGCGGTTGCAGCCCTCGACCCTCACATGATAGCTGTGGAGCCACCTGAACTGATCGGGACCGGAGTTGCCGTGTCCAAGGCGAAGCCCGAGCTAATCACCTACACGGTCAAGAGGATTCATACGGTCAACCCGCACGTCCGCATTCTCTGCGGAGCAGGCGTCAGCACACCAGAAGACGTTGCGAAGGCCATTCAACTCGGCACCGAAGGAGTCCTATTGGCCAGCAGCGTCGTCAAGAGCAAAGACCCGCGAAAACTGCTGAGCGAGATGGCTGAAGCGGCCCTCGAAGCCACGCACTGATTCTTCTTGTTCGGAATCTTTCGGGAACAAAGATTGATTAAAACACCAGGCCGATTCAGAGTATGAATCCGGTTCGGCTTCTCGCTTATGGATCTGCCCTCACCACGTACATACTCATCGTTATCGGTGGTTACGTCAGTGCCACAG
>DATBWE010000124.1:0-2765 GCA_036514975.1 Bathyarchaeia archaeon | reverse complement strand
CGCGTCTAGAGGCGAACACGGCCGGCATCATGCAGAAGACATTGCTGAAGATGTCGAGAAGGCCGTCCGCAGGAAAATAAAGCTCAAGCTCGGAGAAGACGAGAAAGAAGAGCGGTAGACCAACGCGGCGGAAGCGCGTAGCACATGGGCAAGCTTGTCAGAATCATCAAGATCGGGTTCTACCTAGGAAAACTAGGGCTCGGCGTGCTGTGGGCGCTTCCGTACTTCCGCTGGAGAATCTGGAGGGCAAAACACGCCTTCAAGAAGGAACTCAGGAGGGAAGGCCTACCCGACGAACTGGTCGGGTCTCTTGTTGAGAGCTACAATCGGCAGAACAAACAGGTCTTTGGGCTTATCACGGAAGGCATTGGAAACGTCCGCAGGGAAGCATCCGGTACCGCTGAAGCCTGGAGACTATGAGACTTGGACCCTGTCGAAGTAAAATCCCTCTCCAAGACCTTCACAACGAAAGAAGGACCACTCTTCAGGAAGACTCAGAAATCTGTCACAGCCCTCGACGACGTCAACTTTTCTGTTAAGAAGGGCGAAATCTTCGGCCTCCTAGGGCCCAACGGTGCCGGTAAGACAACAACCATCAAAGCAATTTGCACGTTGATACATCCTACATCCGGTGAAGTCTATGTCAACGGCCACAACGTTGTGAAGGATGCGCAAAGGGCACGCCAGGACCTTGGGGTAATGCTGACCGGTGACAGGACCCTATACTGGAAGCTCAGTGGCCGGGAGAACTTGGAATACTTTGCGGCACTCTACCACATGGGCGGCGCAACCGCCAAGCAGAGAATTGAGCAGCTCCTCAAGCTTGTGGGGCTTGACGAGCGCCAGAACACTCTAGTTGAGAACTATTCCACAGGCATGAGAATCAGGCTCTCATTCGCCAAAGCGATCCTGCATGAGGCGCCTGTCATTTTGCTCGACGAGCCCACTATGAGCCTCGACCCGCAATCAGCCCGACTAGTACGAGAGATAATCCGAGACCTCCGAAAGGAAGGCTGCTCGATTCTTCTCACCACGCACTACATGGAAGAAGCTGACCAGCTCAGCGACAGAGTAGCAATCATAGACCACGGCAAGATAATCGCCATGGCCCCGCCAAGGGAATTGAAGGAGACCGTTCTCAAGAGCGAAATCATCGAGATAGAGGCCCAGAACATCAACCCTCAGGTCGTGGAAAAGCTCAGGGGCATACCAACCATCACCGAGGTCGTCTCAACCATCGATGACGCGGCCGCCCAGAAGGGCGTCATCAAGGTCCATGCCAGCGGTGGCAAACAGGTCATTCCGGAGATGCTGGGGGTACTGGTGAAGGGCGATGTGGAGATTTCAAACGTTAAGGTCGCAACGCCGACACTGGAGGACGTTTTCATCAGCTTGACAGGACGGGCACTCCGTGACTAGGCTCAGCGATACCTTAGACCCTCTACGGGCCATATTCCGAAAACAGGTCCGCCACCTTATCCGCTACCCGGGGGAAATGGTCTTTCTCTTCATCATACCCTACTTCCTGACAGGTCTTCTCGTTGCCATGGGAGTATCTGTGGGAGGCCAGGACGCGTTTGGTAATTTCGCGGTTCAGACGGGGTCCTCGCTGAACCCGGTCGTTTTCCTCATGATAGGCTCGGGGGTATGGATGATATCCTGGATTGTCCTAGAGGGCATCGGAACCTCGCTCCGAGACGAGCAGATGAAGGGAACCTTGGAACAGAACTTTCTTGCGCCGATTAACAGGTTCCTGCTGCTAGTAGGCCAGGCGCTATCACAGATAGTGATAACGTCACTATTGTTCGGCGGAGTGATAGTGGCAAGTGTCCTGCTACTCGAGCCGCGGGGCGCACTAGGATTGATCCTAGCGTTTGGAATCTTGATGATAGGATTGATACCGCTCTTTGGGCTCGGGTTTGTTTTCGCTGCTCTAGTTATCCGGTTCAAGGAGCCCTACGCGTTCACGCAGGCAGCGAACGTTCTCTTCGCAGTGCTCACCGGGACCTTCTACAATGTCACCCTGCTTCCCTATTGGGCTCAGTACGTTTCCACCGCTATACCGCAGACCATTGTGATTCAAAACATGAGGCTGGCCGTTGAGTCTGTACAGGGGCTCATCGGGGCCTACGGGACAATCTTCATTCTGCTGGCGATGGCGTTAATCTACCCATTTCTCGGGTATTCCATGTTCAAACAGTTTGAGAGGAGGGCAAAGGTCACTGGCGACCTTTCCAAGTTCTAGTCAGGTCGGCAGGGTCCTAGGCGAGCTGAGAGCATCCCTCGTCAAGGACTTCCGGATCTATCTACGCTACCCCTCATGGATAGCCAGCGAATTCGTCACCCTACCAGCCTGGTTCCTCCTATTCGCCATAGGCACAGCCTCCTGGGTCCGGCCGGGCCAGGTTACCGCTACGCTAGGTTCTTCCACGATTTTCAACTTCTTCTACTGGGGCTTTATCTTTCTCATAGTCTTCAGCACTGCCATCTGGGGAATAGGCCAGTACATCCGCACCGAGCAGTTGCAGGGAACAATTGAGCAGTTGTTCATCGCCCCGGTCAGCAGGGTGACCATCATCTTCGGGAGGTTCGGCCGGACCTTCTTCACAGACATGGCGATTATAGCCTACACTGCGGTCTTGCTTGGCTTTCTAGGCCGTGACAGGGTTACTGTGGGAAACCCGCTAGGGCTTGCGCTCGTCTTCGCTCTCTTGGAACCGGCGGTCCTCGGGTTCGGGCTCTTCTTTGCCGCCGTCACCTTCAGG
>DATBWE010000123.1:0-2453 GCA_036514975.1 Bathyarchaeia archaeon | reverse complement strand
CGGCTTGGGATGCGGAACATTCGGACCCATGAACGCGAGCTGACGGAGTATGCGCTGGAGAAGCTTTCAAAAATCAGACGCATGGCCATTTACGGCCCCAAGGATGCTCATGTCAGGGGCGGAGTCGTCAGCTTCAACCTGGGCGACATACACGCGCACGACATGGCTTCACTGCTTGACGAGGATGGCATAGCGGTGAGGGCGGGCCATCACTGCGCGCAGCCTTTGATGGAACGGCTCGGGGTCCCCGGCACGACCCGGGCAAGCTTCTACCTGTACAATACTGAAGATGAGGTTGACCGTCTCGCCGAGTCGCTGGAACGGGCGGGAAGAATCTTCAAGCTTTGAGCAGCATTTATTCCGAGATAATCCTCGACTACTACCGCTACCCCCGTAACAAGGGCCAATTGTCGAGTCCGCAGATCAAGGCGAAAGATTCCAACCCGTTGTGCGGGGACGTGGTGGAGATTCAGATAGAACTCGACAGCGACAGCCATGTTAAGGACGTACGGTTTAACGGGCAGGGCTGCGCGATCAGCCAAGCCTCAGCCTCAATGCTCACAGAACTCGTCAAGGGAAAGAGCCTTGACGAAGTCAGAAAAGTATCCAAAGATGATATTTTCTCACTTATCGGAGGCCAGCTTAGCGTGGCCCGTGTGAAGTGCGCCCTTCTCTCGTTGAAGGTCTTGAAGACGGGTCTTTACACCTACCTAGGCTCACTGGACAGTTCCAAGGACGAACTGGCAAGCCTCTAAGGTTCTTCGGGTTTCTTCTCCACGCTAGGCTTGTCGCCCTGGACCAGGAATTTTCCTGCTTTGTACTGAATCTTGCTGTGCTTGATGATTCTGGGAGAGTAACTGCCAAGGACCCTGGCCTCTCCTTCGCCGGCCTCAGCGAGAAGGACCTGCTCTTCCACATCTTTCTTCAGGTCGGCGATGGAGTGTTCGCAGCCGAAGATTATTGACCGGTAGGTGGAGTATAGGTCGAGATGGTTGGTCCGCTCTGCTTCTTGCCTGCAATCGTCACAAACTAGTATCTTGACCGTTTACGAGAACCTCAATCGAGTTCCACGCAGACTTCCCCGTTCTCAACTATAACATTGTACTTTTTCAGCGGGACTGTTGCGGGCGGGTTAACCGCTTCTCCTGTTGTCAGGTCAAACTGCGACAAGTGCAAAGGACACGTAACTCGCTCGCCGAGAAGAAAGCCGGTCGAGAGGTCCGCCTCTTCATGGGTACACGTACCATCCCAGGCCCTAAGAACCCCGTCAAGGTTGACGACCAGGACCCTTCGCCCGTCGACCTCGATACCCTTCATCGTCCCCGGTGGCAGCTCTGAAACCGGGCAGACCCTTAGCAGGTTTGACAGTCTCTCGGCCTCTACCGGTACTTGTAGTGTCTTTCGAAAAGGTCGGCTGAGACCGCGACCTTCTCAGGCTCCTCCTCATACTCGGGCAGCATATCCGGCCGTGGGGGTATCTGGCTGCCGCGGCCCGCCCATTTCTCCTCTATGAGGTATTGGATTCCTGCGCGTACGTTTCTCGACGGTATTCGCTCGACCGCGGGATGGAGGAATCCTAGTATGATCAGCTTCCGGGCCTCGCTCTGGGTCAAGCCTCTGGACTCCAAGTAGAACACTTGCTCTTCGTCAACCTGTGAGACAGAGCTTGAATGTGTTGCCCTGACCTCGTTGGTCTCTATTTCCAAACCAGGAATCGCGTCGGCCCGGGCCTTTTTGCTGAGGATCATCGCGTGCTCCGCCAAGTAAGACCTAGAATTCTTCGCGCCTTTGCCAATCCGTATCATTCCCTTGAAGACGGACCTTGAACTATCAGTGAGGACCCCCCTGGCCAGGACGTGGCCGGTTGTGTTGGGCGCTATGTGTGAGAGGTCCGTTACAATATCGAACCGTTGGTCCCCCGCGCCGAACACGATTTCAACATCCTCCGCGTTAGCTCCCGGCCCGGCTAATGCACTGTCCATTCTGGACCGTGTTATCCCGCCGCCTACGTGGCCAATGGTCCAGTTGACCCGGCTGTCCTTCCCTCCCACAGACCTTCTGTTGACGAACGAGTGGACATCAGCCTCGAAGTTCTGCACACTGGCAAAGCTCACCTCGGCTCCTTCGCCGGCGAAAACCTCTGTGACCTCGCTGTACAAGGCGGGACCCTGTTTCGAAGCGTCCAGTTTAGAATACGCCTCTTGGAGAAAGGTTACCCTGCTGTTCTCGTCAGCCACGATGATATTGTGGGAGAACGCTCCAAGCCCGTGAGACTGGACGAAGACGATGTTTCGGAATGGGACTTTGACCGCGAGTCCTTTGGGAACGTAAAGAAGGACGCCTGCTGTGTAGAGAGCATTGTTGAGGGCGGCGAACTTGTCAGAATCGGGCGGGATTGCCTTTGAGAAATGGCTCCCGACCATCTCAGGGAACTTGGACAGTGCAGTTTTGAG
>DATBWE010000122.1:0-5934 GCA_036514975.1 Bathyarchaeia archaeon | reverse complement strand
GATCCTTAACAGCACAACGGGCCATGTAGTGGCTGTAGTAGGCTTCGGCCACCTAGCTTCTCTTAGGAGGAGGCTTGCGGGAAACGTCAACAAGCCAGCATTCTCCACAAGCCTTCAGTGGACCATTTCCCCGGGAAACTAGTACGTTCTAGGGGCTAAACTCGAAAGGGTGTGAACCAGAAACGTGAGAGCGTTTCCTATTTTCTGCTGAGAACCCGGGGCGGTGCTGTAAATGTGTATTTGAATGAGAGGCCTTACTCCAGTCTCCTTTCCCCGCGGATGTGATTTGAAGTAGAGCCCCGGATATCTCCGCTGGGCCTGTTGAAGGACCGGGGCTAGGGCTGACTCTATGATTCCAGTCAGAAACATGAATGCTTCTTGCGGAGGGCCGGAATGCGGTGTTTGCAGCAGCGGTAACACTGAACCCTTGAAGATTGCTCTCATCTCCCCTGGGACCCCTGGAAGGGAAACGATCATGGTTCTTCCCGATTTCATTATTACTCCAGGAGCTGTTCCTATGGGGTTTGGAAGTGGTTTAGACCCTTCAGGGAGGATGGCCATTTTTCGACGATGGCTTGTTAGCGGTACTGTATTCTCCATCGCTGAATAATGACGCCGGATCAGGTTCAACGCGTCTTGATTGGGGGCCATGGGTCGGTTGAGAGCCTTCGCCACTCCCTTCAGAGTCATGTCGTCATGGGTCGGCCCGAGGCCTCCAATTGTCACGAGCAGGTAGGGTTTTCTGTCGAGTGCTTCTTTGATACCGTGTTGTATCGCCACTAATGAGTCTCTGAGTTGCGTGACCCGTTCGAGAGTCCAGCCGTGCTTTGTGACCTGTTTCGCTATCCAGTTCGAGTTCGTATCTAGTGTCTGGCCTATTAGGAGCTCGTTTCCTATCGATACGACCTCAATGCTCGTTTGCCTTCTGGTTTTGGGCACTGTGCAGCCTCGCTAGTCGTGTAAGGTCTTAGAGGATAGTGAGAGAACGGCGGCGAGGGCTCCGGCCATCGCTCGGTGCTGGTCGCTTGCGAAGCCGATTATGAGGAGGTCGTTGTCGGCTGGTTTGAAGAGATTCTTAAGCCTCAAGTTCTCTTTTGGAGACAAGTCAGCAGCGTCCTTGTCGTCGGGCGGGACAACAAGCCGGCTGTTCTTGACTGCCAGCGTAATTGAGCCGTTGGCGCCTGCTTTGACCGCCTCGTCCCTTTGGAGTAGGCCCGTTATGTCAGCCCGGTATCTCTGAGCTACGTGTATTCCGACAGCTGCACTCCCTGGAACGAGGTCGGTTTTGCCTAGGTCAAGGACCTTCTTAACAGCCAGAGTGGTTAGAAAATTCCGGAGACGTTTCTTTCCGTCCTGAGAGAGCTTGACTCCCGTGTCTCCCACTGTCACCATTCCTTGTTCCGAAAGTCTCTCAAGCAGTCCCCTGGCGATCCCGTCGTTGATCTGAATTGACTGTGCTAGAGTCCTCCGCCCCATAGGGCCCTCTCGGTCAATCAGCACTAGAGCGCTGAGAAGCTTCAGTGGCGTTAGCTGTGGTAGGGGTCCGCGTGCACCCCGCCTCCACTTTTCAAGCATCTCCTCAAGCATGTATGGGACTGGCCCAAGAGAACTTGGGGACTGGGCTGGAAATTAACTGTTCCCCAAACGGCCCGTGAGCAAGACTGGTTTCGAGGGCAGAGCTACTTCTTGGAGAGCCACCATTTGAGGTATTCATTGTGGCGTCTCTTCTTTTCCTCGTCGCCGGATTCCTGTGACCTGAACATCTGTTCCCGGCCTTTTAGAAGGTCTTGAGAGGTGAAGGTTAGGCCGCAGCTCTTACAAGCGTATTGCTTGATGGCAGAGTCGTACTTGAGTTCCCCGCCACACTCCAAGCAATAACTCGGCGTTATTTCCTCCCTCTAGAGGCGTGGAGGGTTTGGCGAAAGATAAGGTTTCGGTTACTCCAAAACCCGAGCTGAACCCAATGATGTCTTCTTCGGGGAACGGTTAATATGCCAAACCCGTTTGCGGACCCAACAGGTAAGCATTGCCTCAGTCTCATGGAAACTTGCACAAGAAGAAGCCCACGGGGGGTAGGAAACGGCGGTGGAGGGGCAAACGAGCCTTCGAAGCGGGGAGCGAACCTGTCGAGACGAGCTTGGGCGAGTTGAGGCAGCGGTTTGTTGGGACCATGGGCGGAGGTGTGAAGGTGAAACTTCTGTCTTCCGACTGGGCGCTCGTTACAGACCGGACTGCAGGTAAGAGTTCTAAGTCGAAGATTCTGCGGGTCGTTCGGAACCCTGCGAACGTGGACTATCAGCGCAGAGGCGTCATAACAAAAGGAGCGATTATCGAGACCGAGCAAGGACAGGCCCGTGTCACTTCACGACCCGGCCAAGACGGTGTGATAAACGCCGTCCTAGTTGAGAAATCAGGCAAGCCCTGAAGAGACCGAACCGTATTGAAACGTCCTGGCTTCATCATCGTCTGGCCCTCTAATATCGACAACACAAAGTCCAGAGGATTGGGACGGAAAATTCCTCAATCTCGAGCTGTCCGCCTGCCAAACCTCAGGGAAATGACGCAGGCGGCCACTACGTTAGGGTATGCTCCGGAGCCAGGGGAGAGAAACGCGAGGCCTGTTACACCCTGGGAGAAGACAGGATACTTGACTATCAAGAGAATGGGGCAGAAGACTGCCGCGATGAAGCTGCTAGCTACTGAGATTGCGAGATCCAGGCAGCGTGAATCCCAAGCTGCCGAAGATAAGCCCGCTAGACGCTAGGGTTCTTCAGAACCCCTTGGACCCACGGCGGTTGCCGGGATACATTATGATTTTTCCGCAGCGTCCAGATTTCATCAGGGCAAAGGCCTTCGTGAACTCTTCCAGCTCAAAACGGTGCGTTATCACCTTTGAAAGGTCTACCATTCTTGCCTTCAAGACCTCTGCTGTTTGATACCACGTGCTAAAGAGGCGGCGTCCGAAAACTCCTCGGACACGGGCGTCCTTGAAAACTATCCACTTTGCAACGTCGACCTCTATAGGCTTGGACGGTAGGCCGAAGAACACAGCTGTCCCTCCCGACTTGAGTGTCTTGAAGCCCTGCCCGAAGGATGGTGGTGCTCCTGACATCTCAAAGAAAACGTCGACACCTCGTCCGTCAGTGGCCTTGAGAATTTCATCTTCAACATGGTTGCTCTTGCCATCAATGATCGTGTCAGCGCCCATGTCTTTGGCCAGTTTCAGACGATAGTCAACAATGTCAACCGCGAAGATTCGTGTTGCTCCATAGGATTTGCAGAGTCCGATCAGGCAGCAGCCTATAGGCCCGCATCCGAAGATGGACACAGTCTTGCCGGATATGTCTGTTGCCGAGGCGGCGTGCACGGCGTTACCAAGTGGCTCTTGTGCCGACGCAATCTCGACAGGGATTTTCCGGTCGTTGAGCCAGGCGCTCTGTTCAGGTAGGGAATGGTATTCTGAGAAACATCCATCTGTGTCAACGCCTCGGAGCTTCATGCGTTCGCAGATGTGGGCGTTTCCGGTTCTGCACTGGTAGCATTTCCCGCACGCTATGTGGGTCTCTCCTGATACTATGTCTCCCTCTCGTATGTCTGAAACCTCCTTGCCGGCCTCTAGGACTTTCCCTGCGAACTCGTGTCCTATGACGAAAGGGGGCTTAACCCTGTCGCGGACCCAGTCGTGCCAGTCGTAGATTTGCATGTCCGTCCCGCATATCGACGTCGCTTCAACGTGGACCAGTATTTCCCTAGGTCCGGGGTTGGGGACTGGCCAGTCTTTGTAGGTGGCGCCTGGACCCGGGGAAGCCTTTACGACGCTATGCATCTGTTGTTTCATTGGTCTTCCTCGAAATCGACCTGCTGCGACTGACGCTTCGGCTGTAAAACGTTTTACATCACGGAATTTCTCCTGCCAAGGATATGAGCCCGCAATCGGGTCTGCAAAGGGAACCTTTGCTTGAAGCGTTGAGAAATGAGCTGAACCAGCTCGACAAGGAGGAACTGTTGTGGCGTATCAGGACCCTTGAGAGTCCCTCTGCACCCCATGCAATGGTGGATGGAAAGAACGTTCTGGTCCTATGCTCTAACAACTACCTGGGGCTCTGCAATCATCCCAAGATGAAACAGGCAGCCATTGCGGCTACCCGTCGTTTCGGGGCGGGTTCCGGGTCCGTCCGGGTTATTGCTGGAACCATGTCGTTGCACGTGAAGCTGGAACAGGTCCTCGCCCGGTTCAAGAAGGCTGAGTCCTCAATCACCTTCCAGTCCGGGTTTGCGGCCAACGCGGGGACGATTGCGAGCCTTGTCGACGAGCGCGACATAGTCATCAGCGACGAGCTGAACCATGGCAGCATCATCGACGGCTGCCGCTTGACGAAGGCGGAACGCCGCGTCTACAAACACAGGGATGTCGGCGACTTGGAGCGGCAGTTGCAGGGAACAGCTCAGTACAGAAGGGTCATGATCATAACGGATGGCGTGTTCAGCATGGACGGAGACATAGCGCCCTTGGACGCAATTGTGAAGGTTGCGAAGGAGCACCAGGCGGTGGTGTATGTTGACGATGCTCATGGGGACGGGGTCTTGGGAGAAAACGGCCGCGGAATCTCCAGCCACTTCCACGTTGAAGGAGAAGTGGATATTGAGATGGGAACGTTCTCGAAGGCATTCGGGTCCGTAGGGGGGTACATTGTAGGTTCGAAGGACCTCTGCACGTATCTGCAGAACAGGGTCCGAACCTACCTCCTTTCGGGGTCCCATCCACCCGCGGTCGCAGGGGCTTGTATTGCGGCTTTGCAGCTAGTTCAGCGCCAGCCGAGCCTGGTCCGGAAACTGTGGGAGAATACGCGCTATTTCAAAAGAGGCCTACAAGACCTAGGGTTTGACACGGGGAATAGTGAGACACCAATTACGCCAGTGATTGTTGGCGAGAGTGGAAAGGCTCGAAAGCTAGCCGATGCACTGTTTAGGATGGGAGTGTTTGTCCAGCCGACCGTCTACCCCATCGTGGCCCGGGACCGCGCGAGGGTCCGGACAATAGTCACGAGTGCTCACACTAGGAAGGATCTGGACACGGCTCTCCAGGCCTTCGGGAAGGCAGGCAGGGAACTGCGCCTGCTGAATTAGCACGGGATCGCTCTGTGAGTTAGTAGATTAGCCTATTACTTAGCAGGAGCCTAGACCGGTCAGCAAGAAGGATTCGCGCCCCTAATTGCAGGAAACCGCCTGAATCACGCCCGATTCCGCAAAACAAGCCCGGGATTCTAGACCCCGACCATCCACACAGGGATTCTCCACCATGTTTATACCAATCGACCCCCGTCACGAAAATGGTCCAAGCCCGTTCCAGCCGACAACTGGCAGAAATCGCCCATTCTAAGCCCGCACACAAACCCGCCCCAAAAAGAGGGCAGTCTGACTGCAAACTTTTGCGCCGCAAAAGACCCAGCGCCCGAGCTAGGGCCCTTCCGCCTGGTTTTGCGCTTCCAGGTCTTCCCGGTATATGCCGCCAGAGTACGTCCACCGTCTTCCGCACTTCTCGCACTCTAACTTGAAACCCGTCCTCCAGCCGTCGGGCGTTCGGACCTCGCCAGTTATTACTAGCTCTCCGCCACATGAACACCGAGGGACCACACGAGACATGTGGTCCCAAGCGGTTGGAGACTAGCGCATAAGCCATTTTTCCCGGGCTCAAGCCGCCCATAGTCACTACTAGGAAAGGGTTCGATAGACGCTAGGGCGAGGGACGTGCAGAAGACGAAAACCCCCCCAACCAAAACTCTCCAAACATTCTTTTACGACCCCTCGGAGAAAGGCCACACATCTTCTAGACCGAGCCGGCCAGATTGAAAAAGTCAAGCAAACACCGTCCTCCAGCCGCTGACAGCCCACACGCGGCCAAGGGCCACTTCCAGAGACTAAGAAAGGAAAAAC
>DATBWE010000121.1:0-5411 GCA_036514975.1 Bathyarchaeia archaeon | reverse complement strand
GATTCCTCTCCTCGGTGAGAGACGAAACGACGGCTGAAGAGAAGAGACGAAAGTTTCGAGAAACGTTCTACCAGGTTCTACGCGACGAGGCCCAGAGAGACGGATGCGAATACGTCGTGCAAGGCACAATTGCTCCCGACTGGATTGAAACCCAAGGGGGAATAAAGACACAGCACAACGTTCTGGCGCAAGTGGGAATCGACCCGCTGGCAACCTATGGTTTCAAGATCATAGAGCCACTTGCGGACCTTTACAAGGACCAGGTCAGAAGCCTCGGAAAGCACATCGAACTGCCTCTTGAGCTGGCAGATAGACAACCGTTCCCCGGCCCAGGTCTCCTCGTCCGCTGCATTGGCAGCGCCACCAAGGCCAAACTGCAGACGCTGAAGATTGTTACAAGAATTGTCGAGCGGAAACTAGCTCCGATGCATCCTGACCAGTACTTTGCGGCGGTCATTGAGAACAGGTATGTCGAAGGCCCGCTTGCAAAGTCGATCAGGGAAGTGTCCGGGTTGGCGTTGGGGCTGCCACCGGGCGAGCTTCACGTGGACGTCTTCCAAGACAGAGTTACAGGCGTCAAGGGGGACGAGAGGTCCTACGGGATGCTCGTCGGGGTCAGATTGCAAGAGGACAGCCGAGAAACCTATGGATGGCTTCCCGACAAGCTTCGGATTCTTCAGTCACGCATAGTCGAGAAGTTCGCTGAGACTACAAGGGTCGCGTTTCTTGTCAAGGAGAGGAAGGGGGGTCATCCTGTATCGGTGCTGGTCAGGGCAGTGTCTACGCGCGACTTCATGACTGCAGCGGTAACGCCGCTTCCCTGGAAGACTCTGAAGGACATTTCCGTAGAGGTTCTCAAAACGACGAACGTCAGCAAGGTGTTCTACGACATAACGCCCAAGCCTCCGGCCACGATCGAGTTTGAATGAGAAATGTTCGTACCGGTTGTATACGTGAAGGGACAGTACAACCATCTCATAGCCCGAACTCTCCAGGACCTAGGGGTCGAGTCTCGGCTCCTCCCTTCTACCACAACCATCGAACAGCTCCACGCGATGGGTGCTGACGGGCTGCTCATGGGCGGGGGTCCCCAACGGGTCCGGACGATGAGCGACCTGACTGAAGAGTTGGCCGCGGCCGCCCGCCTGATAAAGAGCGTCGACATCCCTTTGCTCTGTATCTGCGTCACGCACCAGCTTCTGGCTACGGTCTATGGTGGAAGAACGGACGCTGCGGGGAAACCTGAGTTCGGCCCTGTGGAGGTCTCAGTCATGGACGAGGGTAGAATCCTGGAACGGCTGAAGCCCTCATTTACGGCGTGGGAGTCCCATAACGATGAGGTGGTGCTGCCCCCTCCGGGCTTCAGCGTCTTAGCCAGTTCCGAGGGCTGCAAAGTCCAGGCAATGGCGCATGAGAAGCTTGACCTTTTCGGGGTCCAGTTTCACCCCGAGGTCTCCCACACGTCCCGGGGGGCTGAGGTCTTCAGGAACTTCCTACAAGCCGTCTCGAAGTAGATTCAACCATGAAGGATTCCCTGTCAGCTAGCGTCTGTCTGATTTTCCTCGCCAGCTCCTCTGTGTTGATGCCGAACAGTATCGGCAGTCCTTCGTGGGCGTTACTTATGGGATGAACGAGGATTCCTTCGTCCTGGATCATCCTCATCTCGTCTGTCGCGTTCCTGAAGTTTGCTTCCGGGAGAAGAAGGTCTGTAATCTTAACCTTCTCCGCCTTCAATATTCCCACTAGTTTTCCGGCCTCCCTTCCTCTTCCTCCCACGCCTCCGACCGGTCCCACGTCCATTTTGAGCCCGATTGTGCCTGTCATCACCTTCGACTGTGGTATGGGTATGTTTGAGAGCTCCGATATCAGCGCGTTGAGCATGGCGTACCCCGCGCTTGGCCCCGAGACTCCCTGGCCCGGAGCGCCTTCAAGGATGCTCCGAATCTGGAAATGAACATGGTAACTGGCCAAGTTTACCCGGACCCTGGACCATAGCCACGACCTGGCTGCTTCCACTGCGTTCTCCGCGCTCTGAACCACTGAATCGTCAGGAACAGAGGTCTGTCCCATCATCATTGAGCTAGCCTGCCCAGTTACGGAGACGTGTCGCTCTCCAGGAGTGAGCGGTCTGACAGTGCACTGTATTGTGAGTATGCCTCCAGACCCTCTCTCGCTGGTGTACAAGCCATAGGTCACCCCTGAGATGGCCTGGGATAGGATGAGCGATTCAGCAATCTGGCGATGCTCTATGTCCTCGAGCGACTCGAGGCTTGAGATTGCCTGTTCGAAATGCAATAGTCGAATCTTGTAGTTGTCCTGTGTGATATCGCCTGGAGTCAAGCCTATTCCTTCCTCCCTGTACTTCGCCAGCACCTTGTCGAGTCTTTCGAGGTCTTCTTGGTACTTACCCCTAACTCGCTTCTGAACTGAGACATCGCCTTTGGCCTCACTCATCTCTCTAGCCGCCGCAACCTCAGATGCCCAGAGCCGGTGGGCTTCGCCAATCGTCTCAGCGGCTCCGCGGGGGCTCAGAATCCTCTGGCGTCGAAACATCTTGGTGATCTTGGGCGCTTCCACCTCTGGGTGAACGGAGCGCTGGAATTTTCTCAGATGAATGGCAACGACCTCGTTCCACTCGTTGTCGTTCAGCGGCGTGTGAATGTAGAATATGTTCGGTTCAAACCTGTCTCTCGTGGCCTGGTCAATGAGCTGTTCCTTGTTCGACGTGGCGATCACCACGATTTTGTCCTCGGGCCTTATCTCGCTGAGCTCGGCCTTCACCTGTGCTAGAATCTTGTTGCTCGAAGGGTCTCCGCCCCAGAAAATGGCGTCCGCCTCGTCCAGCAGAAGGATGCACGGGCTCTTCTGTCTAACCAGGGCGAACAGGTCTTTGATCCTTTTCTCCGGGTCGCCCATATAGTTCGCGCCGCTCATCAGTTCGCCCCCGCGTACTTTGATGAAGCCTACACTGTTCTCCGCCGCCGCAACCATGGCGAGAAGGGTCTTTCCTGTTCCAGGCGGGCCCATAAGGAAGAACCGGGGGTTTGACTGGTGGCCGAGCTCCTGCATCGAAGGGTTGAAGGCCAGAGCGATATGATTCAGAATCTTGTGTTTTACGTCGTGCAGCCCTCCGATGTCACCCTCCCTTGTCTGTGTGGGCCTCGCCACGTAGACTGCGTCCACAACCTCTTGGGACTTTTCCTGTTCAGAGTATAGCTTCACATTCCTCGCGGCCCGCGCGAAGTCTTCCACTGTAGCGGTGAACTTTGGAATGTCCATGTTCTTGAACAAAGCTTTCGGGTCCCTGAACTTCTCCCTGAAGGGCGCTTCCTTCGACTTTCTGACATCTCTGAAGATTTCCTGTATGTCGCTTGGTGTTAGGGAGCTCCTGCGCCGCACCGTGACCTCCCGCTCCATTAGGTCAAGCAGGCCGTCAGGTGCCAGACTAGTCCAGTTTTCCCTTTTCAGAAAGTCCTCCACGACCGCGCGCAGCATTTCCCGGGTCACGCCCTCGTTGAGGCTGACCTTGTTCAGCCTCCTCCGTATGTCCTCCCTGATCTTCTCATACGTGTTGGTGGCCACCACTACGAGGGTACGAGATTTGCTGCTGACGATCTTGTCCAGCCACCGGTTCAGTTCGTCCTGAAGCCTAGTATCCTCGATCTCGGCTCCTGTTTCCCCTTTCACTTTGCGTCCGAAGCTCTGGAACTCGTCAATGTAGACCACCGACGGAACAGAGCTGGCATAGTCGAGGAATCTCCCCAGCTGCCTTGTGCTTTTGCCGTAAAACTCTGAATAGATGTCGGAGCCTTTCAGAATCACGGGAGTTACGAGGACGCCCCTGCGAAAGCCTTCGAGAAGCATCTCTCTTAACGCCACCATGGTCAGAAACGTCTTCCCAGTGCCGCTGTCTCCTGCTAGGCAGACGGCCTTCGGGAGCTCATCCCTGCCGAAGTATTTTGCCAGTATCGGATGGCGGAGGACGTGAAGCCTGAAGGAGTCTAGTAACAGGTTGAATTCCTTGTCTCTCCCTATCAGGTTGGATGGGGAGAACTTGTCAGGAGGGTATTCTCTGTCAAGCCTTTCCTGAATCTTTCTGAATCTCCGCGGGGAAACCTTGGCTTTGCTCCATCGTGCGTAGGATTTGTCCGCCCCCTTCAGGGCTATTATGAACCCCCGCCGGAGCCAGGGATGCCTATCCCACCAGGGCCTGACGGAGCCGAACAGGAACTCTGACAGCTGGTCATCGTTGGAGGCCATTCTTCTACGGGTCGCCACTGCTAGTCCTCCATGATCGGTTTCAGGTCCAGTAGGCGGTCCATGCCTTCTCTTGCCAGGTAGACGATACTGGCAAGGGCAGCGATGAAGAATAGGGAGAAAAAGTCGACAAGTGAAACGATCGACAGGTCAACGAAGAACAGGTACTTTGCAAGCAGAATGATCAAGGCCTCTCCGACCATGACGGCCAAACTTATTGCGAAAGCCGTCAACAGTCCGCGGAATAGTATGTCGGTCCAGAGGTAGGCCTTGTTGCCCCGGTCTAGAGGGGGAATGTGGCCTTCAATCCTGCGGCGCTCATCCTCAAACCGTACCCACCTGTAGCCCACAAAGGCGAACTGGGCTCCGAGGAACAGAAAGAGTCCCTTAACCCATGCGGGGAATGCCCCACCGAACTGGGCAACCCAGTCGTAGAAGGCGGACCATCCAACCGGAGCATTCCCACCTGTTCCCGGCCGTGGCTGGAAAACAGCCGTCACTGTCAGGTTAAGCTCTCCGCTCGACACGTAGTAGGAGGGTAACTGGGTGGTCGACCCGTCCACCGAGCTCTTCATCGCAACGTTTGCTGTGTAGGGTCCAGGGTAGGTCAGCCAGGCATTAATGACGTAAGTTTCCGAGGCGTTCGAGGTCAGGGTGAAGTTTCTGGCTGGATAGGTGATGCTCGGGATCGATGCTGCGCTGAGGTTTCCCCTGATGACTACTCGGTCAATCGAAGGCTGGTCCGACCGTAGAATCAATGTGTCGCCTACAAACAGGGTCGTGCTCTCCTCAGGACTTATCGTCGGAGCTCGCGCAATGCCCACTAGCAGCGCTGTCAGTGAAAGCAGCAGAATGGCTGATGAGGGTGTGCCTTTTTTCAATCATACTCACTGAGGCTTGAGTTACAGAGGATTCCCTAGCGAACCCTCTCCGTGCGTCTTGTCAATCTGGTCCTTCGAGGAATAGACTAAGGTCCCGTAACTTCCCCAGAAACGAACAGGTTACACGTGCCCCGCTGGGCTTTTTAACCGGGAATCTGCCCTCAGCGGACGAAGCGCCGGGCCTTGACGGAAACCTACAGGAGACTATTCCTCAGATGGGAAGTTTTGCGAGGATGGATTCCCGCCCTGGCCTTCGTAGGAATCGCAGTCGCT
>DATBWE010000120.1:0-4571 GCA_036514975.1 Bathyarchaeia archaeon | reverse complement strand
GTTCCTACAGTCATCATCGATGATGAGGTCAAGATAGAGGGAAGACCCGGCATTCCTTTTGTCTGCAGTGCCGAAACCTATGCCTACTTCAGAGAGCATTATCCAATAAAGCAATCCTAGACAGAGTTCTCTCACTGCGTCGATTACTACGTTCGCATGAGTTGGATGACAGATGATCAATATTCCCGACCTCGCCCATCAAGTCCTCGACGTCTGCGCATCCCTGAAATCAGGAGAGCGGGTGTGGATCAACAGCTGGGATCACACCGTTGACCTAGCGGCTGAGCTGGCTTGGGAGTGCGAGAAGAGAAACTGTCCTGTCGTCGTGACTGTTCAGCCTGAGGACTTGTGGCTTCGTTCTCTCATAGAGGCACCGTTGGAGGTGGTCGATGGTCTTCCTTCTCACCAGGCTGCTCTATTGAGAGAGACAGATGTCTACATTTACACCCTGGGGCCGCGAAATCCAATTCCATGGGACAAGATTCCAGAAGACCGACAAAAGCTCGCCACCTTCTGGTTCTTTGAAAAGAACAGGTTCGTTGAACAATGGAAGACTATCGCCCGACAGAGAAAGGTACGGATGCTTGGAATCGAAGCGACACTCGCCACACCCGAGCGGGCCAAGGCCTTGGGCCTAGATTTCGAAGAATGGAACCGCGTGATGTTTGATGGTTGTATGACGGATTACCGTGACATCGAAAGACGCGGAAAAGCTCTGGTACCTCTCCTGTCAGGAGAAGGTGCGGTACACATTACCACTCCCCACGGGACAGATATTCGATTTAGACTCGACAGTCGTCCCGTTGATTCTTCATACGGCCTTGTAACCCCGGAGAGAGTAGAGAAAGGAAATGTTGTCTTTCTCCCTTCAGGCGGCTTGGAAGTTACAGTCGACGAGGAAAGTGGGACTGGAACCGTGGTTTTCGACGTTCCTGTTCGCACCGGAAAGGGAACGATAGAGCAACTCACCTTGGAACTGAAAGGCGGACGAATAACCCATGTTTCCGCTGAGGCAAACCAGAAGGTCTTCGAACGATATCTGAACGAGGGTAAGGGTGACGGTGACCGCCTCGGTTTCTTTGGTTTCGGCTTGAACCCAAAGCTCCTGTATGGCTTTACTCAGGATGACAAGGTCTTGGGGAGCGTCACGATAGGCTTTGGCGACAACGAGGACAAGGGTGGCAGAAACAAGGCCAGCGACCACTGGTGGGCGTGTGTTAGCAGTTCTACTGTGACGATTGATGGCACGCAGGTCTTGAAGAACGGCAGCTTGCTAGTGTGAGCATCAGATTTTCTCGCCGAGTTCCTTGGAAAACTCCATCAATAGCTCCCGCTGTTTTCGGGAAAGGTCCTGGGGAATGTCCACGTCAACACGGACCAACTCGTTTCCTCGACCCCAACCCTCGATTCGTGGAAAGCCTTTCCCTTCTAGTTTGAAAATCGTTCCTGCCTTGGTGCCGGGCGGAATCTTTACTCTAGCTCGACCGTCGATACAAGGGACCTCAAGCTCTCCTCCAAAGACTGCTTTCGGAAAACTGATTTTTGTCTCGAAGAGAACATCATCTCCGTTTCGCTTGAAGGACGGGTGAGGCTTGAGATGGATTCGAACGTAGAGGTCTCCTGCCCGGCCGCCTTGGACGGCGTTTCCCTCGCCCCTTAGCCTGAGGCTCTGGCCCTCATCGGCCCCTGGGGGAATCTTGACCTCGAGCTTTCTACGTGTTCTCTCAAGGCCTGCTCCTCTACAGTTCCTGCAGGGCTTTTCGATGATGCTCCCTTCGCCTCGGCACTTGGGGCAGGTGGTGATCTGGACGAACTGGGCGAAACGTGTCCCGCGAACATGCTGGACCTGTCCGCGGCCTTTGCATTCAGGGCAGGTCCTTCTGCTGCTTCCCGGTGCTGCTCCTGTCCCGTTGCACGTGCCGCATTCTGAGAGTCGTGGTACATCAATCTCCCGTGCTGCTCCGTGCGCCGCCTCGTCGAAGCTAATCTCAAGGTCGTAGGCTAGGTCTGCTCCTCGCGTAGTCTGGCGGGCTGCGAAGCTTTCGAAGCCGCCAACCCCGCCTAGGCCGCCGAAGAACCGTTCGAAAATGTTGCCGAACCCGCCGAAGCCAAGGTCGCGGAATACGGATTCAAAGTCTGCGCCGCGGAAAATATCCTCGGCATTGTACCGTTCGTAGACTCCTGCCCGGCCGCCTTGGTTGTACTGGGCCCGTTTCTCATCGTCGGATAGGACAGCGTAGGCTTCGCTCATCTCTTTGAACTTCTCAGCCGCGTCAGCCGCTTTATTCCGGTCGGGATGATACTGCAGGGCTAGTTTTCGGTAGGCCGCCTTAATCTCGTCTTTTGGTGCTCCGCGGGGGACGCCGAGAACATCGTAATAGTCGCGTTTCTCCATCTAACGATCATTCTTCTCGTGCTCTAGCCCGAAGCTTCGTCCTTTACCTCTTTGAACTCTGCGTCGACAACATTATCTTCTTTCGAGGAAGGGTTCGGGTCCACCTTAGCCTCCTCCTGCTTTTCAGCACCAGGCTTTGGTGCGGCTGTTACTTTCTGGTAGATTTCGGTTCCAATCTTCTGGAGGACTCGTGAAAGCTCGTCGCTGGCTTGTTTGATCTTGTCAGACTCTTTACCGCCCATTGCAGCTCGTAGGACCCCCGCGGCCTTGTCTATGGCTTCGGTCTGTTCCTTGGTAATCTTGTCCTTCAACTCTTCTTTCGTCTTCTCGGCAGTGTAGAGCATGCTCTCTGCCGCGTTGCGAAGCTCCACCTCTTCCTTCCGCTTCCTGTCCTGTTCACCGAACTGTTCCGCCTCGCGTACCATCTTCTCCTTCTGGGTCTGGTCTAGTTTGGTGGAGGCTGTTATGGTGATCTTGTTCTCTTTGCTTGTTGCTAGGTCTTTGGCGTTTACGTTGAGCATGCCGTTGGCGTCGATGTCAAAGGTCACTTCGATCTGTGGAACGCCGCGCGGCGCGGGAGGTATACCTGTGAGGTTGAAGTGGCCTAGTGATATGTTGTCCTCTGCCATGGCTCGTTCACCTTGAAGCACGTGTATGGTGACTGTTGTCTGGGAGTCTGCTGCGGTCGAGAAGACCTGGCTTCGCTTGGTGGGAATGGTGGTGTTTCTTTCGATGACTTTCGTGTGGACTCCCCCGAGCGTTTCCACTCCGAGAGATAGCGGTGTAACGTCCAGGAGCAGTATGTCTTTGACCTCTCCAGCCAAGACCGCGCCTTGAATGGCGGCTCCCACCGCCACGCACTCCATCGGGTCCACCCCGCGCTCCGCCTGCCGGCCCATTATGTCCTCGACAACTTTCCGGACCAAGGGCATACGCGTCTGGCCGCCGATGAGAATTATCCGATCAACATCCTTGGGCGCGAGCTTTGCGTCTTCAAGGGTCCGGCGTAATGGCGTCTCGACCCGGCGAACGATAGGATGTGATAGTTCTTCCAGTTTGGCCCGGGTTAGAGTGTTGTGTAGGTGTTTAGGCCCGGAAGAGTCTGAGGCGACGAACGGCAGGTCGATGTCAGTAGTGACGAGTGTTGAGAGTTCGATTTTGGCCCTTTCTGCCGCTTCTTTCAAACGGGTCATGGCCTTCTGGTCGTTCCGGAGGCTTATGCCGGTGTTCTGCTGGAAATCTGTCAGCAAGTGTTCTACAATCGCATTGTCAATGTCGGTGCCGCCGGTCTGCGTGTCGCCGCTGGTTGCTAGGACCTGGAAGACTCCGCCGCCGAACTCCATCAGCGTAACATCGTGGGTGCCTCCTCCGAAGCTGAAGACTAGGATTTTCATCTCCTTGTCCGTCTTGTCAAGCCCGTAGGCTAGGCATGCCGCTGTCGGCTCGTTGATGATTCGGGCCACTTCAAGACCAGCGATTTCCCCGGCGTCTTTGGTGGCTTGGCGCTGGTTGTCGTTGAAGTGGGCAGGGACCGTGATGACGGTTTTCTTGACTGTTCGTCCGAGGAAGGTTTCAGCGTCCCGCTTTATCTTCTGAAGAATGAAAGCGGATATCTGCTGGGGAGTATACTCCTTTCCCTGAGCCGAGACCTTGTAACTAGTGCCCATCTTCCGTTTGACCTCGAAGATGGTTCCTTCGGGGTTTGTGGCCGCCTGACGTTTGGCAGGCTCTCCGACAATCAGCTGTCCCTCCTTCGTGAAGGCTACTACGGACGGGAACATTTTGCCGGCGGCAGTCTGGCCCTCGGCGCTGGGAATCACTACTGGTCGTCCGGCTTCCATTACGGCGGCGGCTGAGTTGGTGGTTCCCAAGTCTATTCCTACGATCTTCTCGGCTTCAGGCTTACTCATTATTCTCCATCCTGGTCAGTCCTGGCTTCCTCACTGGCTGGTTTCTCTGCCACTTTAACTATGCTCGGCCGGAGAACCCTTCCCTTCAACAGGTAGCCCGGACGTATCTCCTCGACGATAGTCCCTTCCTCACTGTCAGAGGAGACCCTTAGGGCGGCATCGTGAAGGTCCGGGTTAAACTTCGACCCGACGCCTAAGATTCTCTCAACGCCTTCCTTTGCCAAGAGCCCCTGCAATCGTTTGTGAACCATACCTACACCTTCCAG
>DATBWE010000119.1:0-3100 GCA_036514975.1 Bathyarchaeia archaeon | reverse complement strand
AAGTGTCCGCACCTAGGACCACTATGCGTTGGTCTCTTGCTCCTAGTTCCAACAGGGCTTCTGCGAACGCGTCCCTCATTGAGGCAAGCTGTACGAGCACTACGCTGACACTTCCTGTAATGACCTGTCCACGACAGCCCTCATCTCCCGAAGCGCAGCTTTAACATCGCCCCTCCTAAATACGGAAGCTCCGGCAACCAGAACAGTTGCTCCCGCCTTCACAATTGCCGACGCGTTCTCCATGTCGACGCCTCCATCAACCTCGACCTCCAAGTCCGCTGATTCTGCCATTTTCGCCGCGGTTTTTACCTTCGGGAGGACTTCGGACATGAAAGCTTGGCCCGGGAAGCCCGGGTTCACAGACAAGACAAGGAGCAGGTCGATATCGTTCAGATGATCGCCAAACCAGGTTGGCAGAGGCGTAGCGGGCTTTAGGGCGATACCGAACTTTTTCCCTCGACCTCTCACCTGGTTTGAGAGTCGAGAGGCCAGCGCGTCGTCGACCACCTCGGCGTGTACTGTTACGATGTCGCTTCCCGCCGAGAGAAAGGGTCCGGCGAACCTTTCTGGGTCAGAAATCATCAAGTGAACATCAAGAGGAAGTCCTGTGACCTTTCGTATCGACCTCACGGTGTCCGGTCCCATACTGATATTCGGGGCGAAGTGCCCATCTGCAACATCCACGTGAATCATATCCGCACCCCCGTCCTGAGCCTTGAGAATCTCGCCCTTCAGGTCAGCGTGGTCGGCGGCGAGAATCGAAGGGGCGATTTTGACCCTGGTCATTTCTCTCGCATTGTCTCAACAAGCCTTCTGACAGTGTCCTTGTCCGGAGCCTTACCATGGTAGGCAGGGTCCCATTCCATGAACGAGACGCCTTTGCCCTTTACAGTGTGGGCGATGATCACCGTGGGCCTGTTACGCATGTTCTCTGCTTTGTCAAGGGCATCGATGACTTGGCGGAAGTCGAAACCATCAATCTCTAGCACATGCCAGTTGAATGCTTTCCACTTGTATCCCACGGGCTCCTTTGGCATTATCTGTTCCGTAAGCCCATCCTGCTGAATTCCGTTACGGTCGACGATCGCTGTGAGATTGTCGAGCTTGAACTTTGGCGCACACATGGCCGCCTCCCAGGTTTCCCCCTCGTCAAGTTCTCCGTCTCCAAGCAGGGCGTATACGCGGTAGCTCTTCCTGTCGGCTTTTCCAGCCAGTGCCATTCCTATAGCCGCGGAGAGGCCTATCCCCAGAGAGCCGCCTGGAAACTCGACGCCTGGAACTCTCAGGTCTGGGTGGCCTTGAAGGCGGCTGTCAAGCTTTCGAAGAGTCTTTAGTTCGCTGGCAGGTATGAAGCCAGCTTCGGCCAGGGTGGCGAAGAGGACCGGAGCCGCGTGGCCCTTGGAGAGGACGAAACGGTCACGGTCTGGCCAGTTTGGGCGTTTAGGGTCGTAGCGCATCTTGTGGAAAAAGAGCGACACCAGTATCTCCACGGCAGAAAGGCTTCCTCCCGGGTGGCCCGATTTTGCTTCGGCCACCATCTCGAGAATGTGGGCTCGAATCTTCGCAGCTCGCTGCAGAAGCATTCCGGTGGGTATCTGAGCTTGTTCCATCTCAGTGGACCGGGACCTGAACTATGCGCTCTGCAAGCTCAACGGTAGTGTTAGCTTGAGACCGGAGATCGTTCAGATCTACAACCACGGTACCAATCTTTTCAGCCTGCTGGGAAGCCGCTAGACCGGCCAAGAGGACCGCCTCACGCACCGGAGCCTTTGCAGCAAGCGAGGCCGCAAGCACGGCTGTCATGCAGTCTCTGACTCCGACAGCGTTGAAGCCAGGCTTGGGACCCTTGAAGGGTGGAAAACTTGTGATGTTCTTCTTCTCGAAGAGGATCATTCCCTGCTCGCTCCGCGTGAGGAGGAGACTGTCGCACTCAAGCCGTGTCATCAGGTTGTGCCCCATATTCCTCAGCGACGTGTCGTTAACCATGGAGACACCGGTGGCGATCTGGGCCTCTCGGACGTTCGACTTCACCATCGTAACGCCAATGTAGTCAAGGTAGCGCCTGACTTTCGGCTGAGCTAGAACGTTGAGCCCCTGGACACGGCATTCTTCAACTACGTTACTTATCAGCTCAGGAGTTATGACCCCCTTGTCATAGTCAGAGAACACGACTTCCTGTGCGCCTTCCACGAGCCCTTTGAGGGAGCCTAGAAACTGTTTCGTAACGTGGGGGTCGACTTCAGAACGGTACTCTTTGTCGATTCGAAGGTATTGACGGTGGTTCAGTATGAACCGGGTCTTGAGGCTGGTCGGCCTCTCGCCGACGACAACTCCGGAGAGGTCTACGCCTTTCTTTGCCAGCTCGTCCTGAAGCCATTTTCCGGGTTCATCGTCTCCGACGACACCAAGCACTTTTACCTTGGCCCCTAGCGCGACCAAGTTGTTAGTTAGGTTGGCCGCTCCTCCGAGCAGAAGCTCCTCGGAGATATAGTCAGCAACCGGGACGGGGGCTTCTCTTGAAAGCTTACGCCCCTGAGAGTGAACGTAGCGGTCTACGATTAGGTCTCCGATGACAAGTATTGAGTTGCCCTGAAAGCCGTCCATAGTCCTCGTCAGGCTGGAGACGGCCACTGTCAACGGGGGTTCTTCTTGAGGCCAGGGAAGGACTCTATTTAAGATTGCCAGCAAGAAGCGCGTTTTTCAGGAGTTTGCGAACGAAGCTCTGTAACTTCGCAGTAGAGTATGGATGGTTTCGAACCGCGTGTTCAGCGAACGTCCTCGGCCCGCTTCACAAGACGAACGCGACACATGACGTGGTCTCCGTCTTTCACTCCGAAAATCTTCCGAATCTCTTCAGGAATGGTAATTCTACCTCCAGCGATCACTTCGGCGAAAAAAGGAATGTCCTCTTCGTCCACTTGAATCGGCAAGTAGCTTCGCGCCTTCGAGCGCCTGTGGCTGAGCGATATAACCTTTTGACAAAACCCAGATTAATGACTGTGCCCCGCAAAGTGAGTCGAACCTGTTTGAGAACGGTCGTGGATTCGGGCTTTGCCGATCTTTCAAAGATGAACTTTGACATATCTGACGAGCAGAAGAT
>DATBWE010000118.1:0-2940 GCA_036514975.1 Bathyarchaeia archaeon | reverse complement strand
TTCGCCGCCACCCTCACCAATCTGAAGACCGGGGAAATTACAGGCTACCTTTTCGACACTCAGAGGACGGACTATGTTCTCAACTTCTACCGGTCCATGTATCCTCAATGGAACCAGCAGATGCCGGCGTGGCTCGTTCCGCAGCTTCGCTACCCGGAGCATTTCTTTGAGGCACAACAGGACGTCTACAACTTCTACTTCCAGACAGACCCGTTGCAGTGGCAGAGAAACGTGTTCCTTCAATCGGCTGAAGATACAAGGTTCATAATCATACCCATCAACGGAAACCTCACATGGGCCGCGGTAAGACTGGTCGAGATTTACCAGAGCCCGTCGAAGAACCTTGCAGGACTCTACATCGCACCAGCTGGAAGCGATACCGGAAAGGTGTTTCTAATTAGGTTCCCCGAGGGAACAACTGTTCTTGGACCCGACTCTGCCATATCCGCGGTAAGAACGGACCCACGAATCGAGTCTGAGCTTACACTCCACCCTGAGTGGAAGAGCGGGAACATACTGCTGTACTCTGTCGGCGGAAGGTTACTGTATGTGATACCCTACTACGGCATAGCGCAACAAAGCCTCAACGTCCCGGTCATGGTGGCAGTAGTGGACGGTGCCACGAAAGCGGTGGGATTTTATCGCATCCAGAACCCCAGTGATTTCGCCGAGGTCAACTCAGCAACCGGGCAGGCGGTTAGTAACATCGGCGTGCCGACGGGAGGCCAGACTACCATTACTGGAACGCTGACCCAGAAGCTGCCAATCGTCAAGGAAGGATATTCTGGATGGCTACTGAACATTACTCAGTCCAACAGCGACGGCGTCTACACCGCGACAATCAAACTCCTTAGTGCAGAAGACATGCTCAAGATAGATGCGTTGTCAGTGCCGGGACCAATCTCCGTGGTCGTCGATAGTTCGAAGAACGTCATCAAGGTCAACTAGGCCCGAGTCGGCCAGCTTCAAACGCTGTCTCGTACACTAGTCTGTGGAACCAGTGGGGTCCAGCCTCCTCTCGTGGGGCGAAACGTCCACGAGGAGCTAAACCAGACTTTGCCCCTCGACTGACATTGCTTATCGCCTCAATGTCCTCAGCGTCTACCTGCTCGCTGAGCCAGATGTCGTTTCTGCGCCGAAACTTTTCCTCGTCCAGAGCATAGTTGTACCAGAGGAACCGGGTCTTGTCGGGCTTCTCCGGAACAGGCATGTACTGGTTGACTGATAGTCCCCAGGGGTAGAAGTTGAGGGCTAGGTTGGGGAATATGAACCACCAGAGCGCGAAGACCCGTTTTCCAGGGTTCTCAGGGTCCCCGAACCTCAAGTGGACGGCTTCAGGGTCGAAACCGTTCTCAGGCTTCCTTGCGTAAACCCATTGCAAAGACGAGAACTTGTAGAGCTCAGTCCGGTATGAAGGTAGTTCTATCGCATCCGCCAGGCCGCCTGGTCCCTTGTGGACGAACCTGATGTGGAAATTGTCCATGTAGTTCCACGCGTGCTGTTTCCAGTTACCGTCGACTTCGCGAACGTCAGTCTCCGTGGAATGGCTTCTCAGCTTCTCCATGGATATTCCGGGCACGGAATTCTGGACCTCTCCCGTAAACTCGTGAAGCGGGGCCATCGGCCGTCCCAGGCACGCGAAGGCGAACCGGGCCCATTCCTCAACTGGGATGCTTCGGAGATGGTCTGACTCTCTCGGAAAGTTCTCAAGGTCGTTGAACCCGGCCTGTGAAACGAACCGGCCCTCGACATCGAACTGGCGCCCGTGTTGGGGACAGATGATTGTCCTCGACACCCCGGAACCCTCCACCAATGGATGCCAGGCGTGTGTGCAGACGTTTGGGAAGCAGTGGAGCTGACCCCTCGACCCTCGCTGTAGAAACAAGGGCTTGCCCAGGAGAGAGAACGGGACCCGTGCACCCTGAGGCTTCAGGAAATCAGGAGAATGATTCTCTGGGGGAATGAGTAGCCATGTCTTGGTGAAAATGGTCCGCAGTTCCAGTTCCAGAAATTCCTCGTCGGTGAAAGCCGCGGCCGGTAGTGACTCGGCCCTCCGGATGTCAGGGTCGACGAAATAGTCCTGTGGTGAGAGCAAGATTCAGACCTGCAGGGTTAGGCTAGGAACCCTTCTAGTAGGGGTTTGGGGCGCAGGTAGACTTTTCGAGTCGCCTGTAGATCGTCTAAACAATGATCTCTGATCACGCCCAAAGCCTTCCGGTCCCCTTCTAGGGCCCGGACGTAAAGCCGTGGAACGTCCATGCCCATCGTTCCACGTTTCTTCTCGATGCCGAAAAAGCCGCAAACATGGTCCAGATATGTGAACGTGAGCTTCAGACGGTTTTTCACAACCTCGTTAAGGTCAAGGTGGCGCATCATGGCGACTGGCCGCGGGTCCAAGCCATGGCTCAGCAGACGTGTCGTGAGGAAGGGAATGTCAAAGAACCTCCCATTCCACGTTACAACGACATCGAATGACCTGAGATGCTGTACGAGTTTGACGAGAACATTCTTCTCCTCGCCTGTTCGCCGGACTGGGAAATACTCGGCCTGCCCCTTCTCTGAAATGAGCCCAGCACCGACGACGATTCCCCCGTCTGCCTCCAGTGAGGTAGTTTCTATGTCAAGAATTGTGACCTTTGGAGCCATGGGTGCGTGGGACGTTTTCGGCTGGCTTAAGTGCTTCGGGAAGTCGAACGCCAAGTCCCCTGGCCGGCTCGGGCGATTTCTCCCTCTCTACGACAAATAGCTGCGCACTCCTCGTGAAGCTATCCTATGGCTCGTTTTTGCAGGTTCGAGGGATGCAAGGGTACTGCTCCCTACAAGTGCAGGAAATGCTTCGGGAGTTTCTGTGGGAAACACAAGGACGAACATCAGATCAACTGCCGCTTCAAATAATTCCTTCCGGTTTGAAAAGTCGTATCCCGTAGACTCTTGGGAAGG
>DATBWE010000117.1:0-6791 GCA_036514975.1 Bathyarchaeia archaeon | reverse complement strand
ATGGTCCTAGTGACCCATGACGCTGGTATCTCACACGAAACCGACCGCATCGTCCTGATGCGGAACGGCGCGGTAGAGAAAGAAGTCATCACCTAAGGAGAAGCTGAACAGATGGCAGCGCAACGAGCCGGAAACAGTGGCACTCGCTGGGCTGTCTTCTTCCTCGTCATCGCCTTCGCGGAGTTCCTCTGGCTGCTGCGGGAATACGAGAGTAACCTGTACCTACGCCAGTTTCTCGCAGAGAGCCCGCTCTTACTGTACGGCGGAATAGTCGGCATCATCTCGATTGCTTCCATTGCCGCGTTCATTGTTGGTCGACTAGTATCAGCCCCCGCCCTAAGCCGTACCGGGCGGGTAACCAAGACCCTTCAGGGCTGGGCCCCCGTTCTCGTGGGAGGATTCCTCCTAGTAATCTGGGCCTCCATCATCGGCGGCCGCGTTGGCTACACCAGCACGTTCTCACAATTCTTCCTAGTAGGGACGCTTCTAGTAATATCCATCTCGTTGATGGTCCGAAACCCAGTTCTCCTACGAATGGCCATCCGCAACATCGGAAGACGAAAGGCCAACTTCGCAATAGTCATCTCCGGACTCATGATCGGCACCGCCATGATCTCCGGGTCCCTGGTTACAGGGGACACGCTTACCGACCTGTTTACAAAAGGCTCCTACTACTCCTACGGCTATGCGGACGAGGTCGTCTATTCAATCGACCTTGTCAACAGCGGCAACCGGCCCCACTACAACTACTTCAACCATGCAGTCTACGTCGCGCTACAGGAATCTCTAGAATCGGACAGTGAAGCAGGGCCACTTCTCAGAGGGGTCACCCCGGAGATTGTAGAACCCATTTCAGTCTTCAACTACAACTCCCTTGTTCGCTCGTCAGGAGTAACGCTAGTCGGAACCCACCCGAACGCGTCCCAGGTCCTAGGAAACTTCCACGACAAGAACGGCCGAGTGATTTCCTCCGGCCTCGCTGACACTGAGATGATTCTTGACGAGAGGGCCGCGAAAGACCTCAACGCGAGTATCGGGGACATCATGTTCGTCCTTGGGTCGAGGCTGATGAACTTCACCGTCACCGGAATAGCTGTCGAGGATGAACGCGGCCTATTCGGCACTATGCAGCTCTTCGTCAACCTCAATGCCGCCCAGACACTAATGGACCGGCCTCAGCAGTTGAACTATCTCGCAATCACAAACACCGGAGGACTGAGGCCTTCAATACAGCACAGCGAAACCGTAGGGCTCGCAGCAAACAGGACCCTCAACACCCTACAAGCCCCCGCCGGACCCGGCTGCAAATCTTCTCCAGCCGAGAACGCGGCAGCGGTGACAATTCTCTGCGCCTATGCAGAGAAGAAGGCCGGTGTCGACAGCGCAATAGAGAGCGCCAAGAACCTCTCCACCTTCTTTCTAACGATGAGCACTTTCAGCATCATAGCTGGGATCGTTCTCATCCTCAACATTTTCGTCATGCTGGCCGAGGAGCGGAAGTCGGAGATGGGCATGGCCCGGGCCGTGGGGATGAAGAGAAGCCATCTCACAAAACTGTTTCTCTTCGAAGGTTCGAACTACGCGGCCGCAGCCGCATTGATAGGAGTCTTCGCCGGGGTTGGAATCGCGTACGCGATACTCTACGCGTTCGGACAGATCATAACCGGCTTCTTCAGCGTAGACCTCTCCATTGTTCTTGCAAGCTTCACCTTCACAATCCTAACGCTTGTTTCAGCCTTCACGGCCGGCCTCCTCATCACATACGGCACAATAATCCTCACGTCCTGGAGAACGAGCAAACTCAACATAATACGAGCAATTCGGGACATTCCCGAACCTCCCCGGGGCATTAGAACCTACACCGCCCTCTCCATCCTCGGCACCCTACTAGCAATCCTCGGAACCATTCTCAACCAAGTATCCTTCAGCATGAAATCGGCAGTATTCTATCTCACAGGAACAAGCCTCGTCATCTTCGGCATAGGACTGGTCCTTTCCAGGTTCCTGAAGAACAGGGTCGCCTTCACCCTAACAGGGCTTGCCCTGCTCGTGCAGTGGGGCGTCCCCCAGCTCTCCTGGACAAACCCGGTGATCAAGAACTACGTGTACGGCCCCGAACTATTCTTCACAGGCGGAATAATAATGGTCCTAGGAGCCATACTCCTCTTCACCTACAACACCGACCTGATACTCAAATCCCTACGAGTATTCTACGGTCTGAAAAAGTCGCTGGTTCCCATCTTCAGAATTGGACTCTCCTACCCGAACAATAAGCGGTTCAGGACCACCGCTGCAGTTTCCATGTTCGCCCTAGTAATCTTCACAGTCACCACTATATCGGTCATAACAGCGGAGCAAACGGCGGCTCTGGAAACGCAGCTTGACGAGTTCACCGGCGGATATGACATCGTAACAGACACAGACGCACTTCCCCCGTCCAACTTCGCACAGATGGTCAAGACTAACGGAAACCTCACGGGCCAGGTCGAAGCGGTGATTCCGTTCGTAACCAGTTTCCTCTCAGTCACGGACCTAGACAAGAACATCCCGGCAGGCACCCAGCGAATAGTCGGCGCAAACGCCACCGCTCTCGGCCCTGACAATTTCTTCACAACCAACAAGTTCAGCATGATCAACATGACAGTTGATTACAACAGCGAATCAGAGGTATGGGCTGCCGTAGGGCAGAACTCTTCAAAGGTCGTCTGGTCCTCCAGCTTCGTCAGCACCACCGGACCCCCCGCCTTCGGGCCCGAACCAGAGCCCGGCGACACGCTACTACTCGCAGATGGCGCAGGTAGGACGGCGAGGGTCGAAGTGGTGGCCATACTCAACGGGGTCTACTTCGAAGGAATAGTCTCGTCAGACAGGCTCTTACAGGACCGGTTCGGAATCACCACCGGGACACTAGCCTTCATCAAAGTAACAGAGACAGCGGAGCCGACACAAGTCTCCATCATACTACGAAGAGACTACTTGCAGTACAAGCTTCAAACGCTCGTAATTCCTGTTCTCGTCGCAGACTTTTTGGAAGTCGGAAACGCGTTCCTGGCGCTGTTCCAAGGCTTCCTGGGACTGGGTCTTGTCGTGGGAATCGCAGGGCTTGGAATCATCTCCATCCGGTCAGTAGTGGAGAGACGACGCGAAATCGGCATGCTACGGGCACTGGGATTTCGAAGGTCCATGGTCCTTCAAGCCTTTCTCCTTGAGAACTCCTACATCACCCTAGTAGGCATAGTAATCGGAGTAGTTCTCGGAATCAACCTAGGCTACGCCATATCTCAAAGCCCAGGCTCTCAGCTGCCCTTCGTGATTCCCTGGGTCGGCATCCTAGAAATCGTGGGTATAGCCTATGGGCTAGCGATGCTCGCCACTGTGGGGTCGGCCTTCAGAGCAGCCAGGATTCCGCCTGCGGAAGCATTGCGATACACGGAGTAGAGATTCAGACCAGCCCGACTCCGTAGATTCGAAGAACCCAAATTGCTGGCCGGGGTACGCTTTGAACGGAGCGGAAGATTTCTTCGGATATGTCAAGATATACTAGGGTTCAGGTAGCGACAAAACGCTTAACGGAGTCCGACCCTGACTAGTATCAATTCCTGAACCACTGATGACGGAGGAGCCAGATACCGGACCAACCGATCCGACTGAGGAGTCTCCCGACAGTGAAAGACCTGAAGCAAACGAGTACAGTCTAACAGATATTTTCCGTGGAAGAATGTTTTGCCTTGCGCATGGAAGACAGTGCTACCGAAGAACCGGAATTATCGGGAGCGAGTGGGTGTGCCCCGACGAACGGCACCGAAGGCCGATACAAAGCTCGTGAGATTCTATTGGCTGAAAAGAACTGGGTTTTCAGGGAAGTAGCCGACGCTTCTATTTAGACGATTGTGTCAAGAAAGGGCTTAAGACAGCCTGGGATTGAGCCTTCCTTGTAATGAGCCCTGGCAGCAACTACACAGTAGAAGTCACCGTCGAAAACAAACCACTAGCCCGAGACCCCGAAGGCGAAACAATACACCGCAACCTCATACTCAAAGGAGGATACGCCCAAGTCACAAAAGTCCGCGCAGGAAAACTACTACGCATGAGTGTCGACGCAGCCTCACGCGAAGACGCACGTCAACTAGTACGGAACCTTTGCGATGAGCTTCGAATCTACAACCCTGCAGCCCACGTTTGCCAGGTGAGGCTAGTAGACTAGGCGAGAACGCTATATGCCAAAGGTCGCGGTAGTACAATACCCAGGAAGCAACTGCGACCTAGACGCGCTAGAAGTATTACAGAAAATCGTCAAGACCAGAACAGACCTGGTTTGGCATAGGGACCTGAAGAAAGACGAGTATGACGGCTACGTTCTGCCGGGAGGATTCTCATACGGCGATTATCTGCGCGCAGGCGCGATAGCAGCTACCAGCCCCAGCCTCAAAACCATACGAGAGGCCGCGGAGAAGAATAAGCCGGTTCTCGGAATATGCAACGGCTTCCAGATACTAGTCGAAGCTGGACTATTACCGGGCGCTGTTCTCCGCAACACCGGGCTACGCTTCGTGTGCAAATGGACACGCCTCCGGGTCGAGAACAACAAGACAGCGTTCACAAGCCTCGCCAAGAAGGGACAGACGCTCAACATACCCATCGCCCACAACGAAGGACGATACTACCTAGACAAAGATGGACTAGCACAACTGGAACGCAACCAGCAGATAGTTCTGCGATACGTTGACGAGAACAACCAGCCGAGTGAAGAAGCCAACCCGAACGGGTCCCTGGACAACATCGCAGGCATATGCAACCCACAGGGCAACGTGATGGGCCTGATGCCACATCCAGAAAGATCATCCATCCCAACCCTTTCCCCGAACAACAAGGCCGAGGGCCGGCTCATATTCGACTCCATGATTAGGACAATGGGGGCACGCTAGACCTTTGGCCCTGGTCGAGGTCCAGAAACCTAACCTGACAGAGGAGGAGATGCGCTACGCCATCAACCAGCTCGGACGGGAACCGAATCAGGTTGAATGGGCAATGCTGGAAGCGGAGTGGTCGGAACACTGCAGCTACAAATCCAGCAAACAACTGCTCAAACTACTACCCACCAAGAGTCCAAGGGTCCTGGTCGGCCCAGGCTTCGACGCTGGAGTAGTTGATGTCGGAGACGGCTGGGTAGTAACATTACACATTGAAAGCCACAACCATCCGTCTGCGATAGACCCCTACGGTGGAGCAGCCACAGGGGTCGGCGGAGTCATCCGGGACATACTCAGCCTTGGAACAAGGCCCATAGCCCTCTTGGACCCGTTACGCTTCGGCAGCCTTACGAGCCCCCACAGCAGGTGGCTCTTCGACAACGTAGTCCGCGGCATTTCCGACTATGGAAACTGTGTCGGAGTTCCGACGGTTGGAGGAGAGGTAGAGTTTGACCCGTCGTTCGAACGCAACTGTCTTGTTGACGTAGTCTGCATTGGCCTCGGAAGAGCCAACAAGCTGGTCCTAGCAGAGGCCCGAAACCCCGGAGACCTCGTCTACCTCATCGGCGGAAGCACCGGACGAGACGGGATACGCGGGGCAAGCTTCGCGTCCAGGACACTGACGGACAAGTCTGAGGAAGAACGTTCCGCGGTCCAAGTCCCAGACCCGTTTACCAAGAAGCTGATCATCGAAGCGGTTCTAGAGGCGGTTGACGCCGGCCTTGTCCGGGGAATGAAGGACCTCGGGGGAGGAGGGTTGACCTGTGGACTTTCCGAGATGGCCGCCAAGGGAGGGACGGGAATCGAAGTTGACCTCAGCCACGTCAGGACCCGCGAGCCCAACATGCAACCTGCTGAGGTGATGATATCAGAATCACAGGAACGGATGCTCCTCATAATCAGGCCCGATGATGAGAAGGACCTAACCCGGATTCTGGAGAAATACGAGGTCTCCTACTCCCGGATCGGGCAGGTTACAAGGGACAGAAACCTAACCATCAAGCAGGGACAACGGGTCGTCGCAACCGCCCCGGCCAGGTTTATCGCCGAAGCACTACTGGCAGTTAGACGTGCGAAGAAACCCTCCTATCTGAAGGAACTGGCTACGGTTCCACAGCCGGAACCTCCGGAAGACCTGAACCGGGCCCTGTTACAACTATTGTCAAGCCCTAACATCGCTAGTAAAGAATGGGTCTACCGCCAGTACGACCACGAGGTTGGGCTGCGAACCATCGTAAAACCTGGCCAAGGAGACGCTTCAGTATTGCGCCTGCCCAACGATAGACGCCTGGCAGTAACAGCCGACGGAAACAGCAAGCGTTGTTACCTCTCCCCGTACTGGGGAGCCGCCAGCATCGTCTCAGAGGCGGTCTGCAACCTCGTCTCTTCCGCGGCCGAACCCCTGGCAGTTGTCGACCATCTGCAGTTCGGCGACCCTAGCAATCCTGAGGTCTACTGGACCTTCAAGGAAGCGGTCCGGGGAATAGCAGACTACCTGCGCGCTATGAACCTGCCGTGCGTCGGAGGAAAGGTGAGCTTCTACAATGAAGACTCTACGACCGCGACAGCGATCAAGCCTTCACCTGTCATAGCGGCCATTGGCCTGCTGGAGAAGGAGACCCCCAAGATTACTCCTGGTCTCAAGGAGGAGGGAAACGACCTCATCATTGTTGGAGAGACTGGTCCTGAGATGGGCGGCTCGGAATACTATGAACACGTGCACAAGATCGTCGGAGGACCCGTATCTAAAGTCCAGCTGAGCAATGAGAGAAAATTCCTCAAGTCAGTTCTGAAGCTAATTAGAAGTGGACAGGTCGAGTC
>DATBWE010000116.1:0-4372 GCA_036514975.1 Bathyarchaeia archaeon | reverse complement strand
CGGTTAGAGCCCGGGTCCTTTGCGTAGAGCCAGATGGTGGAGAGCATGTGTCGCCCGAGAAGCAATCTCTACCAACCATGACCATGTGAAGTCTGAACTTCTAATAACCTTCCGTCTCCAAATCGTAGATCGAACTGAAACTTGGTGGACCGGGCGGGATTTGAACCCGCGACCTTCCGGTCTACTGGACCAGAACGTCTTGCAAACCGGACGTTCTTCGGCCTGGCCAAAGCCAGCATACCAGGCTGAACTACCGGCCCACAAACCGACCGCGATTTACAATCGGGGTTAAAGCTTTCACGGGCGAGATGATGGGAGAATGCTCGCCCCGAACCAGCATCGTCGATCGCCTCAGTATTCTGTGGTCGATCCTCGAAGCTTGACACTTCAGAGCCGATTCATCCGTCCGATCTGATTTTCCCCGTCTCTCAAATGAGACACAACCTCGGGTTTCCGAGATTAGGGGGAAGAGAGATTCTACAGGCGACGAGAGAAATCAGTGGACGTCTAGAGTCAAGGCTCGGACGAGGACTGCCGCCGATAATTGATTGGAGGGCCGCCGGCGAGATTTGAACTCGCCCCGCAGGCTCCATTGGTCAAGGCGAAGGGCGCCTTTCAGGCCTGTACGCTACCAAGCTACGCGAGGCTTTGGTTGCCCCTCTACGCTACGGCGGCCACGCCCGAGGCCCGAGGACCCGCGCCAATATGTAGGTTTTTACCACCAGACCCGAGGCTCTTCTGGTTTCTAGGTAGAAACCGTAACGCGGCCCTAATCGGGAACTGGGTTACCAAAGAAGACCCACCACGAGAGCAAGCAAGAGCTCAACGCATCCTTTCGACGCTAGAGATCCAGCTACTAATACAAAGGCCATTCTGATAACGGGTGAGCTTCTCACGGTAGCGGTATCCCCCGCTGCTTCTGCGATTTTAGGTAAAAACCGGAATTTCCCAGAAACGGAGGTCCAATTACTACATCAACTAGTCCATTTCTAATGCTGAATCATGTGCGATTTCAACAATCACTGACATGCGCAGCCCATCTGGCCTTGGACTATCAGGCTCTGCCGCCTCGTCCCAGCGTCAATGCGGTACAAAAGTCCCATTAAATTCTCCCTCGTATTCCGGGCGTTTACTGACTGTGAAATGGTTAGTCTCAAGACGGAAATTTGGCTAGTGAAGACTTTCAGGCTACTGCTGCCGGCGACAATGTTCGTCATACTGTTCTGGACTATTGAAGCACCACCGGAGTGGCAGAACTCGCTCATCAGCTCCCTGGGAGAAAACGCCAGGCACGTTTTCTTCTTCCTCGGGCTCGGAGTGATCGCTGCTCTCTACAAGTTCATGGGCGTCTACGAGCGCAAGATTTTCTTCGAAAGCCACCGCCTCAAGAGCCCACTGCTACGGCGGCCCGAAGAATGACCCTGTAGACACGGCAATCAAGACTCTCCCTTTACGTTAAATACGTAGTGGAGACTCTGTCTCGCCCAGAAGAATATTGGTCAAGGCCATAATTCTGGTCACGACCAAGCCAGGCGAAGCAAGAGTAGTACCCAAACGCCTCAAACGGCTCAAAGGAGTCAAACGAGCCTATCCCACCCTCGGACGCTGGGACGGTGTAGTCGAGACCGAGGATACGAGCCTCGAACACGTCGGACAACTAGCCGTCAAGGTCAGCGCGACAAACGGCGTCAAAGCAACCGAAACACTCCTAGGGTTCTGAGACAAGCATGACAAACGCGTGCGTGCTTGTCAGGTTGACGGTGGGCAAGCACACGGCCACGCGTGAAGCCGTGAGGAAGTTCAAGGAGGTCAAAGAAGCATTCTTCGTCTTCGGACGCTACGATATGGCCGTGCTAGCTCGGGCGCAGGACCGGAACACGCTCATCAAGCTAGCTGCGAAGGTCAACGCGCTACCCGGGGTTCGGGCGACTGAAACCCTCATAGAAGCATAGCCACCAGACCCGGCAACGCTCCATTCCCAATTGAAATATAGCGCAAGCTATCACTCGCCGAGCCGGTTCGCGCTGTGAAGGTCGGCTTCCACGTTTCCATATCCGGTTCCATAGACCAGGCCGTCGACCGGGCAGACGCGTCCGGGTACGACACGTTCCAGATGTTCACCCGCAACCCGAGAGGATGGAAGTACACCGCCCTCGAACCGGAAGAAGTCAAGAGCTTCAAGACAAAGCTCCGACAGGCCAAGATTGGTCCCCCGGTCGACCACATGCCCTACCTTCCCAACCTTTCATGTCCCGAACAGGAAGTCTACGAAAAATCCGTCGCAACCCTCGTTTCGGAGGTCGAGCGTTGCGTCACACTCGGAGTACCCTACATCGTAACGCATCTCGGCAGCCACCTAGGCCTCGGCAGGGAAATCGGCCTCCAGCGAATAAGCGACGCCTTGAACCTCGCTCTAAGGAAGGCTCGGGGAGACCTGAAGATTCTGCTGGAGAACATGGCCGGGCAGAGGAACAGCATGGGCTCCAGCTTCCAAGACATCAAAGAGATAATGAGCGGCGTCAAGAACAAACGCCACGTCGGCGTATGCCTCGACACCTGCCACTGCTACGCGGCAGGCTTAGACCTTCACACGGAAAAAGGTGTCGAGCAGACCCTCACCCGGTTCAACGACACTATCGGTTTCGAGAACCTGAAAGTGGTCCACATCAACGACTCGAAGGGAGGCCTAGGCTCCGGCCTGGACCGGCACGAACACATCGGAATGGGATACATTGGAGAAAAAGGCTTCAGAGCATTTCTCCGCCACACGGGCATACGCGACATCCCAATGATCCTCGAGACACCGATCGACGACAGATGCGACGACCAGGGCAACCTAGCGATGGTTCGCAAACTGGGAAAATGAGTGATAGCCGTCACGAGTCTGCATTCTCCACAATCGGTTCACAGGATAATCAGCGACGCGTCTCTAGCAGTGGACCGGGCCCGGAAAGACGATCCGACAGCTCTCCAAGAGATTAGTGATTCCACTGACGGAGATCCGTTTAGGGTCCTAGTAGCCACTGTGTTGTCGCAGCGAACGAAGGACCGGGTCACCGCTCTCGCGTCCTCGCGTCTCTTCACACGGTACCCCGACGCCAACAGCCTTTCGCAGGCTAACCTGAGAACCGTCACGCGCCTGATTAAGCCGGTGGGGTTCTACAGGACGAAGGCCCGGAAGATCCGGGAAATCGCACGAATCATCCTCAGCCAGTACAATGGGAAAGTTCCAGACAATATGGATGAGCTGTTGAAGCTTCCCTCGGTCGGGCGGAAGACCGCCAACTGTGTCCTCGTCTATGGGTTCAGACAACCAGCCATCCCAGTCGACACCCACGTTCACCGGATATTCAACAGGATCGGGGTAGTTAGCACCAACACTCCTGAGGAAACGGAGTCGGAGCTCACCCGGATCGTGGACAAACGGGACTGGCTGGACCTCAACGATGTCTTCGTCAAGTTCGGACAGCTAGTCTGCAAGCCAATCGGGCCCAAGTGTCCGGTCTGCCCGCTCAACGACAGGTGCAAATGGTACCGAGCAAACTACAAGGGAAGAGACAAGCACTAGCCTCTCGTCTCGACAGCCTCTCTGATCCTTTTCCCGATGGCTTCCCGGTCAGCCGGCCCCATGCTCTTCCGCTCGGGAAAAGTGAGTCCTCCCTGAGAATCATTGTCAAACCTGGGAATAATGTGAACGTGCATATGGAATACTTCCTGAGAAGCGGCGCGCCCGTTGGACTGTCCGATGTTCATCCCATTGGCCTTGGTGGCTCTCCGGACTCCCCGCATCACCTTCGCCACTGATACGAACAGCCGGCCCACCTCGTCCAAGGGCATCTCGCCCATGCCCGGATAGTGCTTCTTGGGTATTATCAGCGTATGTCCCATATTCAAGGGATGAATGTCCAAGAAGGCGAGAGAGTGCTCGTCCTCATACACAATAGTGGACTGTTCTTGTCCTTTGACGATCTTGCAGAAGATGCAGTCTTCCAAGCCCTGCTACTGGTGCACTCTGGGGGACTGCGGGCTGAAAAGGCTTCGGTCAAACAAACGCGCCTTACTTAATAATCCCCCCGCCATGTAGGAAAGAGGATACTAAATAGCTTGGAGTGAGGATTGAGTAATGGTCTTTTGTTGGAAGTGCGGCACAGAGGTACGGGAAGACACTTCCTTCTGCCAGAAATGCGGAACCCCCATCAAGCCAACAGCAACCCTGGAGGGAAAAACAGGATTTGAGTTTCTCACTAGCGAGAAGACTGCTCAAGACCACTGGGTCAGACGGGTCCTTGCGTTCGTAATGGACTCCGTGCTGGTCACGACTGTGGTTGCCATACTAGTGCTAGCAACTGCTCTACCCTTGGCCATACTGGAT
>DATBWE010000115.1:0-4561 GCA_036514975.1 Bathyarchaeia archaeon | reverse complement strand
CTATTTTCTAGCTGAACGTAGGCCATTGCTGGCTGGGTGATGACCCAGAAACTAGAATTCGTTGGTCGGCGGCACGCGTTTTCTATCAAACTATTTAAACAACTCAGCCCGAGAACGAATCAAAATCCCCCAGCCTGGCTTCTATCATGCTCGGCGACACAAAAATCCACGAAATCACCAAGGCTCACCTGAAGGAGCCAGCCCTTGTCCAAGGTCTACCCGGACTTGGCTATGTCGGCAAGGTGGCGGTAGACTACTTCGTTGAAAAGCTGAAGCCTAAGAAGTTCGCAGAACTCTATTCAGGCTACCTGCTCTTTCCAGATGGGAATCTTGGAATCAACATATCAGAAGACGGGACCTACTCGCTTCCAAAGTATGAGTTCTATGCTTATGAGGAACGCGAACCGCACGTCATATTCCTGACCGGTGACGCTCAGCCCAGTGTGACGGGCCAGTACGAAGTAGCGAGTGTAGTTCTCGACTTCGCCCAGCAGTTTGGTTGTAAGTCAGTCTTCACTATGGGAGGCTATGGTACGAGGTCGTCCAAGGATGCTGGGTCTGTGTACGCGGTTGTGGGCGATTCTGACTTGGGGGAACGGTTGACGAAGATGGGGGCCAAACTTGCAAAGGGAGGGGCGGTAACGGGAGCGGCGGGAGTCATTCTTGGAATCGGACGACAGAGAGGCTTCCAGTGCGCAGGGCTACTAGGGTCAACCACGGGAATCTATCCTGACATTGAGGCGGCCCGTGCCGTCATACGGATGCTGACCGGTATTGTTGGAATGCCGGTTGACCTGAAGGCTTTGGACACTGAGATTGAGGATATGCGGAAGAAGATGGAAAAGTTCAGACGGGCAGCAGAGGTTGTGGAAGAGCCTGGAGAAGGCGAAGAGAAACTGACGGAAGAGGGAAAAGAACGATACATAACCTGACCGCTTCTTCGGAAGACTTAGCCTAGTTAGACCAGTACGTATCTTGGCCCGCATTGGCACTCTTGCCTAAGAGTCGAACTCGTATACCCTCTCTCATACTCCGAGGCTAAGACGTTCTGCTAGAAAGCTGGGAAGGCCATTATCCAGAATCGCCTTAGCAGTCCTGTCAATTTCATACTGGACCCGTCTGACCTTGTGAGCCATCTTCGTCATTTCCATCTCCAAGACTATGTAGGACGCTCTAGGGTCTCCGTCCCGGGGCTGGCCAACGCTGCCGGGATTCAACAACAACGCGTCGCCGTCTCGGAACGACATAGGAACATGCGTGTGGCCCTGAAGGAGAAGCCTTGCCTTGGAAAGCTCTAGCAATCGCTTGAGCAGCGAAGGCTGTGTTCCCGGGAAAACGTACTCGTTGAACGGGTCTCTGGGACTTCCGTGAAACATTGCAATCTCAATGCCTTGCACCCTGTGTCTCGCTGAGGCCGCGAGGGCCTGGAGATAGTCAAGGTTGTTCTTTGACAATTGTGAACGGGTCCACTGAATCGCTTTGACGGCGTAGTCAACAAACCCTGACGGATTGCCCGTGACGACTGCGTAGTCGTGGTTTCCCGCGAGCACAATGGTGGGCCGTAGAGTTCTAAGCGCTTCGACGACCGCGTTCGGGTCCGGGCCGTAGCCCACGATGTCGCCAAGGCAGTAGAACTCGTCATAGGATGGTAAGTCGGCTAGGACCCTCCTGAGCGCTGCCATGTTGGCATGAATGTCCGAGAGGACAACCGTCCTCATGGAATCGGGACCGTGCGTCGTCCTTCATATAATGGAGTCATCGGTGGAAGCTAGACTGGTCTGGAAGTATGCAGGAGGCGAGTGTTGAGAGAGGGTCTGTGGTGCACAGGGTTAGCCTTCTACAGATGGACAACGCGGTCCTAGCGTTGTTCTATGAGGGGACTATGAGGATTGGCACGCTTGCTGTCTCGACCCCTGGGCTCAGGGAAGGCGCTGTGGGGACCAGTTCAGTTCTCCTCGGCGGAAAATACATGATTGCGGCTCGGGCACTCGCCGAGAGGGTCGCCGCCACCTTCCACAGGATGGGCATAGTCTCGTTGAACACGAGGCTTGCAGAAGGGGAAGCCTTACGGCTCTATTCAGAGTTGCTGGAAAAGGCTAGAAGTGGAAGCCCGGAGGCCGATGCCAGAAAAGGCGAGGGTTAGATGTTGAACATGAAGCCCAAGGCGATGGTTAGGACAGTGGCGGCAAACGTCAACGCCGCCATCGTATCGTCGAACCGTTCCACGCTCATCGTATCGTCACCCTTTGCTGCAGGATTGCGAGGATGGTTCCTACCTTGGACGAGGTTCTCGGCTTCTTCTCACCCATTGTGATTCTCACCGAGAATACAACTGTTCGAAGTCTACGTTATTCTACGCGTAACGGCCAAGGCTGGCCGCGAAAACCCGCGACGCTTTAATAGGAAGAACGCGGTTTGGAGAGTTGTCTCTAGTGTGGGCTGTCGTTTCGAACCTGCGTTCTAGCGCTTGTGGCTTCTAGCGCCAACTGTTCATCTTAGTGGAGCCGGGTTCCTTGCTCGGACTACCGTTGCGCCCGTTGATCCACTCTGGAACAATAACCGCCCTGATAAGTTCCTGGATTGTTATTCCGCGCCTCTTCGCGGTTTTTTCCAGTTCTCTGTAGATGATGTCGTCGAGGGTTTGCATGAACTTGGGCAGTCGTGTCCACCACGATTTCTCAGGATATCACGTTCTCTTCAGGGGTTGAAATAAAGTGCTGGTGTAACTTCTAGAATTATCAAACAGTGACAACAGACGAGGCCGGGGCGGGCTAGTAGGAGATTCTTCCAGAAATCGGGGTCTCGCCGAGGATTTGTTTCGAGGCGGTCTCGACTCTGGACCTGTACTGTTCTCTCGTGTAGACCCGCACGAGGTTCATGAAAGTTCTCAAGACCCCGACTATACGAGAAATCTCTGAAAGTTCGACCTGTTGTTTCTTTCCGCCTGGGCCCCGCTGAAACACCGGTATATCCATTGGTTGTATCTCTACGGCGTGGTGGTAGGGAACCGACGGCAGCGTTGGAACGTCTATGAACACGTCGCCTTCCGGGACCCGTGCTTTTAGGGCGATTTCCTTCTGCATATCTTCACGAACACTGTCCTTTGTGATAACGTTGGAGACTAGTTCTTCTCTCGCATAGAGAGTTCTCTCGTAGGAGCACTTGAGAAGTCGCCTATTCTCGAGGTCCTGAATTATTCTTCTAGAGGCTTTGCACTCTCTCAGGTCAGTCCAGACCTTGTAATCGTCCAGTTTCAGATAATCTTCAGGCTTGTCAAAGTCCAGCAGACCAAGCTCATCCTTCGCTGCCTCAAGGGCCTTAACGATCATGATCTGGACTGCACGCGACGCGCGGTGGAAGTATATTGTGCGGAAGGATTCCAGCCGGGCTAGGAGGAAGCTTTCCAGAGTCGCGACGGCGGTCCCGTCTACGGAGAGGTTTCCGTCTAGAATGTCCATGGTGTAGAGGAGACGGTGCACGTCGATGGACCCGTATCCTGCTCCTGTGTGGAACGAGTCTCGCACTAGAAAGTCCATCTTGTCAACGTCGACGCTGCTGCTGATTACCTGGTCGAGGAAGGGCTGTTTCTTGCTGTTTAGACGGCCGACGGCGAGCTTCCCCAGGGTCTTGGGGCTGTGCCCGTTCTTCTCAAGTCTCTCGGCAATCTCAGTCTCGTTGACAAGCCATGGTACAAGGTCCTCGTGGGTCTTTCCTAGGTGGCGGATCATCAGTGGCTCGAAGACGTGCGAGAAGGGCCCGTGGCCTATATCGTGGAGCAGTGCCGCGAGTCGCAGCTGGTCGATCTGGTGTCCGGTCAGGTCGGCGGGCAGGGCTTTGCCCAGCACACCGGCGAGGTGCATTGCTCCTAGTACATGTTCGAAGCGGGTGTGGTTGGCTGCGGGATAGACGAACTCTGAGCCTGCTAGCTGGCGTATCCGGCGCAGTCTCTGGAGTGGATGGGTGTCAATTACTGCTCGTTCTGTTGCGCTTATCTGTATGTAGCCGTGAATCGGGTCCTTGACGAAACCCCAAACCTTGCTGGCCAAGCTGACCACGACTGGGTCTTAGGAGGAGAAGATGCTGTTAACTCCTATGAAGACGGGGAATAGGGTCTCAGGCACGATAGGGTGAGACCGCGTCCATAATTGTTCTACAAGAACAAAGAGGGCTCTTTAACAAAAGTACGAGCAAGGCCCCGCCGGGCGGTCCGGGAGGATTAGTTACTTTTTCTTCTTCTTGGGATTGTGCTGGGCACACGTGTCACACAAGAATATTCGCCTCCCCTACTCGTCTTCCATATAGCTCCCGAACTCTGGCTTAAGATTTTCGCGTGTATGGTTCACCGCTTCAAGCCTTGAACGTGTCCTGCCTTCGAGAGCTTCTTCAGGAAGTTTGTCGGCAGAACGGGCCCCGGCTCGTCGTGCTCTTTCTGAGATGGACCCGAGGTCGGCTCTGAAGGGCGGCTCGGCAAATGGAGCCTCTTACGGCACGAGGTTACCGTGCGGGCTTCCTTTTCTTGTCCGCGGTTAATGTTTGGCTGGTTGGGGTTTGTTTCTTGCCT
>DATBWE010000114.1:0-4081 GCA_036514975.1 Bathyarchaeia archaeon | reverse complement strand
GCTAGTTCTGCAAAGTCGACGTTGTTGTTGAGTTTGAGGTTATGAGCGTATATCTGAAACATGTCCATGCGTGCTTTCACGTCGGGAAGAGGGACGTAGATGCGTTTCTGGAAGCGACGGATGAAAGGCTCGTCTAGGGCCCAAGGCTTGTTCGTGGCTCCAATGACGTAGACGTGGTAGTTTCTATTCTTGTCGAGTATTCCGTCCATCTCTTTTAGAAACTGGTTCCTGACCCTGACTTCTCCGCCGACTTCTTCCCCCCTGACCCCCATGATTGAATCGATCTCGTCAAGAAACACGATGGACGGCTGGCCGTTCTCGGAGCCTTCACGCGCCTTGGTGAAGAGCTGGGAAACGTTTCTCTCTGACTCACCCAGCCATTTTGACATGAGGGAAGCCGCATCTGCGTTGAAGAACACGCCTTTGATCTCACTGGCTATGGCTGCCGCGAGAAGGGTCTTGCCACAGCCTGGCGGGCCGAAGAAAAGTATCCCCCTCGGCCAACCTAGCGGGAACAAGTCTGGCCTGCGGACTGGGAATATGATGGATTCTTCAATCGCGCGTTTCGGCTTCTCAAGGTCGGCTATGTCGTCCCAGTTGATGTCTGGTTTCTCTGTGAGGACCCACTGGTCGAACTTTATGCTCTTTGAATCCTTAGACTCCGCCGAGTCAGCCGAGTGTTCGATAGGCGGAGCGTTGGACTGTAGGTCCTGGATTCTCTTCTTGTAGGAGTCTACATGGTCCATGTAGACCTTGTTTTGGGGAGCAGAAGGGTACAGGGAGCAGAGTTTCAGCAGAACCTCAATTGCCCGCTGGTATTTTGTGACGGCGATGCGTTTGGAGCCTTTCCGTTCTAGCTCGATGGCCTCTTTTGCGTACCTTACAGCTAGAGATTCCAGTTCCTCTGATGCTGAGATGTGCTCATCCTCCTTGTCATCGTGAGACGCGCTGGGACGAGTATGTTCCTCGTCCCTTAGTCCATGACTACTCTACCGTCATCGCGGAGCTTCTGGAGCGACCGTCGAACGTCATCCGAGGTAACAGCCAGGTCGCCGGAGCAGGAGCTGATATTGAGCTGGCCGTTGTGAGTCTTGAGGTAGTCTAGGAGACGGTCTTCGAGAGGAGTGCTTGGAACTTCGAAACCGCTGGCTGCAACTGCGATAGGGATCCTCGTCTCGACGGGCGGTGCCCTGGCCTCGGCGGTTGGGCGGCTCTCGGGGACGGGCAACTCTGGGAACCTTTCCTTCATCTGCTGTGAAGCGATGACACTGGACTCTTCCAGGACCTTACGTGCTTCACTGGTGGAAGCGGTTAGGTCAAAGTTCTGGTCTTGGATCTCGCCGGCCTCAATGCTCATGTCGCTGAGCATATTGTTCACTTCTCCCAGCTCGCTAGCTACTTCCGGTATGACACCGGCAATTCGTCCTCTTGTCTCGCGGACGACACCTATCACCGGGGCAATCTGGGCCATAATGTCGCCGAACTCTTCGATTGTCTGCATACGTAGGATTACTCGTTCCAGGGCGAGCTCGCTGCTGAGGGTAATGTGGGCCATCTTCCTGATCTCGGCGCATTCGTTCGCGTACAGTGACGCGTGAGCCGTGTCCTTGGACAACTGGGCTCCGATGCAACGTTGGAACATTTCCTTGTCGCGTTGCTGAAGCCTTGCCGACATGTGTTCCAGCTTTTCCTTCTGGCCGTTGAGCCGGAATAACGCCTGGGCTATCCGCTCCTTGAGCGGTATAGGGTGTACTCTCTCTTCCAGCCTTCTGAACAGTGACCGGGTCCCCCTAGGTCTCCCTCACGTGAAGAATGAGAACGTCCTTCGGGAGAGGAGCTGCAGGCTGTGGGATCGGAATCGTGGGAGCTGAAGTTCCCGCGGGCCCGGGGCCGCTCGTATCCAGCTTGCCTAGGTATGCTGAAATGGTTTCAACCTCCTTCTTCTCAGCCATGGCTCGCACTAGTCCGACGTCGATGGTTTCAGCCGCGGCCTTGAAGCTGATGTCGTCGAACTCTCCGGAAGCGTGCAGCATTTTGTTACCCGCCATATGGGTCTGCATCTGGCGGAGCTGAGTGCTCAGAACGCCGGTACGTTGGTTGAGAGTGTCTAGAATCTGTTGACGTTTTTCCTTGAGTTCGTTGATGGCATCCTCGTGCTGTTTGCGGAGGTCTTCGTAGACATCGCGTTGAATATCGCCGACGCTGAATAGTTCGTCAAGCGCTCGGAGCCTCCGGGTTACGATCTCGAACTCTTTTCGAAACTCTTCGGCCTCCTGCTTCCACGACGGCAGGAGCACGAGGTTGTCGCCTGAAGCTGTGAGCCTGTCTCCGGGGCACTGTACGAACTCGCCGTTTCCGACTTCAACGCCTATGGCTGTGACTTCGTCTTTGAGGTTGGCTGATATGCCGACGATCTTGCCGTAGGCCCGCCCGTAGGGGTCGAGGAGTGGCCTTCCTAGGAACCGTCGGATCTGTTCTAACGTGAATCCCATAATCATTTTCTCCAAAAAAGGTTGAGGGAGTTATCCTCCTATTTCGGAATCATTGACTCCGCTGCGTGTTCGTAGGCTGTGGTTGGCGAGGGTAACTCCGGGAACTTTTCCCGCATTCTCTGCTCTGCGATAGTGTTGGCTTCGGAGAGAATCTTCTGAGACTCGGCGCCTGACGATTCTAGGTCGTAGCCTTGCCCTGTGGCTTCGCCGACTTCCATGACTACGCCGTTTAGGGCTTCTGAGATTTCTCCGAGCTCATAGCCTACTTCGGGTATGACTCCTGAGATCTGGTTTCTGATGGCGTGTACTACGCCGGCGACAGGACCCATTAGGGCTGCGACGTCGCCGAATTCCTGTATGGTTTCTAGCCTTAGGATTACTTGTTCGATAGCAAGTTCGCTGCGCAGTGTGACTTTCGCCATTTTTCGTATCTCCGCAATCTCGTTGGCGTACATTGTGGCGCGGGCTGTGTCCTTGGCGGCTGTGGCTTGTACGCACTTGTCGAAGAGCGTTCTGTCATGCTGTTGTGTTTTCAGGTTGGCTCCTTCAAGCCTATTCTGGTTGACTTTGAGACGGTAGACGCACTGTGAGATTCTCTCTTTCAACGGTTCCTGGTGGTGGAGGTGCTCCCCGAGCTTGGAGAGCAGAGGGGACCTTTGATCCCTGTCCCAGTTCTTCATGGACTTGAACGACATTTCGTAGTTTCTTCCTCTTGAAGGCCGGTAAACCATGGCCTGTTGCCAAGTGGGTTCTTGTAACGAAACCTGTTGATTTCTGACCACGAATCATTCCAGAATTCTAGAGAAGCAGGAGGGTATGGGCTCCCAACAGGTATTCGCCCGGACTCTTGTGGGGTCCACAGAGGGTTTTTGGTTTATATACGAAGCCCGTCGAGTGCCGCAAAACCGGTTTCTTGACACGAATTGTTTAGCATCAAAGCTGAAACTTTCTAGCCGGGGAAGGCGAGCCTTTGACAGTCTTGTCTATACTGAATTCCGTAAATTGAGGTTGTCGGGCCTGTTTTGGCGCGTTTTTCGCGCCCAACGCTTTTACCATTTTGCCCAGCCTATGTCGTTTCCTATAGGTGAAAAAATGGGATTAAACGACCTAACTCTCGAGAAACTTGTCAGCGAGATCAACGGCTACAAGGGAAAAATGCGTTCCATACACGAGGACTACGGGCGAGCCAGCTCAGACCTGCAAGACCGGATAAACGTCCTAGGGTACAACCTCAACGAGCACCTGCGCGAGACCAAAGACCAAATGGCCAACACTCCCCAACGCCTTCTGAACCTTGAAACAAAATACGTGACCGGAGAGGTCACCGACACGGATTACCGTCGCCAGAGGGAAGAGTTCAAGGAGCTGCTTGAGCGGAACCTTCGCAGCATCGAGGAAATCAAGACCATGATCGGCGTTCTACAAGAGATAGAGGTCAGACCTCTAGTGGCTTCCGAGTTCAAACAGCCAACGCCCGCGGCTACTGCCAAGGCTACTGGTGAGGAATGGGGGAGAGGGGTTTTGAGTCAGGACAAACCCTTCGCGATTCCACAACCTACATCTCAAACAGTGACGCCCCCGCAGACGGG
>DATBWE010000113.1:0-3165 GCA_036514975.1 Bathyarchaeia archaeon | reverse complement strand
CGGAGCACCTGCCTTGATCTGGCCCGTCGTAAGCCCCACGGCCAGGTCAGCGATAGTGGTGTCTTCCGTCTCTCCAGAGCGGTGGCTCATAACAAGACCGTAGCCCGCCGCTCTGGCCTTCTCGATCGCCTCAATCGTTTCTGTCAGAGTGCCGGCCTGGTTCACCTTGACCAGTAGCGCGTTGGTAGCTTCTAGCCCTATTCCCTTCTCTATCCTCTCCGAATTGGTCACGAAAAGGTCGTCCCCCACAATCTGCACTTTGGAGCCAACCTGCTTCGTGAGCCTTGCAAAACTTTCGAAATCCTCGTCATGAAAAGGGTCTTCTATCGACCGGAGGGGAAATGACTTGCAGAGGCTGACATACATGTCATGAAGCTCGTCAGCCACTAGTTTCTCTCCGTCCACATTGTATTTTCCTGTCTTCTCATCGTAGAAGCTCCCTGGTGCAGGGTCGATTCCAAGAACCACGTCCCTCCCAGGTGAATAGCCTGCATTCCCTACGGCCAGTTCAACCAACTCGAGCACATCCCGGACTCGTGCTAGGGGCGGGGCAAACCCGCCTTCGTCACCTACATTGACAGCGCTCTTTCCGAATTTCCTCTTGAGTAGGTCCCCCAATACGTGGTAGACCTCGGACCCGCACCGCAATGCCTCCGCGAACTTGCGGAATCCCACAGGGATGATCATGAACTCCTGAAAAGAGAGGTCGTTTCCCGCATGTTTTCCGCCGTTTACGATGTTAAACATGGGTATGGGCATCAACGGCTTTCGATGCTGAAGGGCGAGCTGGTAGGCAGGCGCCTTGGCGGTGTCGGCTGCCGCCTTGAAAACTGCGAGAGAAACCCCCAGTATTGCGTTAGCACCGAGACGACTCTTGTTCCTTGTTCCGTCCAGCTTCAAGAGCTTCCCGTCAACATCGGCCTGGTTTCTCGCGTCCATCCCGGTCACTGCGGGTCCCAGTGTTTTCGTAACGTTCGCCACAGCTTTCAGGACCCCTAGCCCCAGGTAGCGTTTCGGGTCCCCGTCACGAAGCTCCAACGCCTCAAACTGTCCTCTCGAGGCGCCCGATGGCACTGCGAAACGGCCGAGGCCCGACCCCGTACGAACTGCAACCTCCACCGTGGGGTTTCCACGTGAATCCAGAATCTCTCTCGCGTCAACCTTTCGGATACGGAAGTCTGGGCTTGACAAGACTTCTGCGTGCTCGATTATTCCCAATTTACCGGTTCCGATAAGCTTCGATAGGCCCCTTGGACCTCAAGTGTCGACCGGTTTCTTCAGAAACCGTTTAAGAAGCATGTTGGCATCGTCCGTTCTGCCGGGATGGCTGAGTGGTTAAGGCGACGGCCTCGAGATCTTTCAGCATGTTGGGCCGTGACACGATAGCCGTTGGGCGTTCACGCCCGCGTGGGTTCGAATCCCACTCCCGGCGCTAGCAACACACTCTGGAGGGTCACTGAAGAGCTACCTCCTAGCCCTTGGGTTTTCGTTGAAGAATAAGCGACTAAGAGACAAAACTATAGTGCCATTGCTGAAAGCGCTTAGATTGTTCGGCAATCAAGCAGATCTTGAGGGCCTCAAGAGAGTCAGAGACCATATCCCTACATCGTCGATGGAGTGATGCGTTCAAACGAAATCTATCAGAGGCCTATCGACACTATACTGAACAGCGAGCGTTGCCTTGGCGACGATTATTCTTCGAAATGTTCGACAACCTATCGTTCGTGTTTTCCCTTCAACCTTGCCTGGACGGGTCTGCTAGTCAACTCTCTATAGGCGTCGGAGCCGACCCATCTGGAGTTCCGGTTTTCCATCCTCGACAACCGTCTGGCCGTCAAAGTTGCCGCCCGGTTCAAACGGAGGTTCCGCTTGCCTATTTGCCTCAACGCCCAGTTGGCAGCCTTCGTCACGAAATGGCGGCTGTCAGTCGACTCTCTGGCTATGATGGGTAGAAACTTCGCGAACTTCGCATCACTCGCAACCTTATCGTGTACTGCAAGAGACGCCATAAGTGCAAAACCGGCCCTCTTAACGAACTCTTCTTCCCGGCTGGACCACTCGACTGCCTTCGCAAACGCATACTTCGACTTGTTGAAGAGACTACCGCAGCATGCATCGCATACGTCCCAAGAATCGAAGTTTCTCACCCATTCTTCCATCTGCTTCTCAGATACTAGATCTGGAACATCAATCATACAGGCAAGAATCATTGCCTCATGAATTTTCGAATCCCACACTTCCTGTGCAAGAGAATGGTCACGTCCAATACTCTTCGCGATCTTTCTAATGTTAGGGACAGATACTCCCCAAGTGTTCTCCGGACGTAGGCCAGCCTGTATGGAACGAGCTGCCCATTCATGATTGGAAACCCGTCTCAGTTCCTCGAGTACTTTGTTAAGCGTTAGAGTCAAGGTCGGAGTATCCTCGTCTCGAGATGATTTCAGTGGTCCTCTTCTAAAACTCACTCCTGTGTAGATGGTCAGGTGCTGAATGGTACTTGCGTGCGCCTGGAAGGAGGGAGGGGAGATGGCGCATCTGTAGCTCTGTCGGGAGGGTGTTCGAATCCCACTCCGCGCTCCCGTCGAACCTTGGTCTCGGTAGAAATCTAGTCCTTCTTGAAGAGGCGTTCCCAGAAGCCCTGCTTCCGCTTCGCGATTCTAGCAGCTTTCTCCACACCAGCATCAAGGTCCCTCTCGCTCCCCTTCCTTGGACCCGCCGCCGGTGCGCTTTCTTTCCCAGTCTTCACGGTTTCAGAAGCCACAGGCTTTGACTCAGTAAGACCCTTGCCATCCTTTGAACCCTCCAAGAGCTTCCCAGTCCCTCCCTCGGAGGGTGCAACAGTCGTAGGGGGCACAAATTCGACCTCGCCACCGTCAGGCATCTCCACCTTTTCAGCGGGAGTAATCTGAAACTCGCACTCAGTGTGGCCTTGAGAAATGCAGTGGGTCTCGTTCGCCTGAACAGTCTTGTCGAACACTTCAGCAAACAAACCCGCCAAGAACCCGCCGGTGAACATGCAGTTGGGACCTTCCGACGGTCCGTTCTCAAGAGCTTCGAAACAGTTCGCAATGACAACATCCGCCTGCGCTTCATCAAAGTTCAGTTTGTTCACCTTGATCTTTCCGAGGCCGAGGTTAGTGTCCTCAAACGCTGTGTGGACTAGGT
>DATBWE010000112.1:0-4651 GCA_036514975.1 Bathyarchaeia archaeon | reverse complement strand
CGGAAGCTTCGCAGCATGGTATGCACCTGCAAGGTTTGCCGGGTAGCTTGTTCTGCCCTTGTTCAGCTCATAGTCCATGTAGACCTGTGGTCGTGGGCCAGTCAGCCAGCCCTCTAAGGCCTCGTACATCCAGCTGGTGGGCAGAAGGAGAATCTGCACATTGTTCCCCAGCGCCTCTGCTCCGAAGACTTGAAACTCCCCCACCGGCGAGTAGTCTCCAATTCTAGAACGAATGCCCTTCGCGAGGATGTCGTCGACGGCTGTGATGCTCCACTCAGTCGGGACAAGGCGTCTGTTCCTGCGAACACCTAACAGCCCCGTCGAGAATATTCGGGTTATCTGCTGCTGCGAGACCCCGCTCTTGTATAGCATGTAGGCTCCGCCCTCGGCCCCGAGGTCAGAGTCTCCGACTACCCTCTCTATTGGCCGTGGAACTGAAGGGTTGCTGGCTAGGCTGAGGTTCTCGATGACTCCTGAGGGACCGTGCGGGGCACTGCGAGGTAGAAGGTTGATTCTGATGTGCGGTTTCTTCTTGAGGAGCAGCTCAGTGTCCGTCGGCTTTTCCGACATGGCCATCTCCTGAACTAGGGACAGGGTTCTGTCTGGGTTCGTGGCGCTCTGGACCCTTAGTAGGGATTTACCCCTGACCAGTGCAAACCTGTACCGTATCAGCTGGTCCATCGGCTTGTCAAGCCAGAGGTGTGGAGAATCGAGGATCGACGGGTCGGACTCAATCACCGCTGGGACCAATGGCCCTGCCAGAACGTGGGGATAGCCGAAGCTTCCAAGAAAGACACCGGGCGGCGATGGGCCGAAGAAGCTTGTCTTGGAAACTGCCTTCTCCAAATCAACCAGTTTCTTGGCCCGGAGAAAGACCGGGCAACGGGACGGGTTGCGTATGCAGACGAGCCTGTTTCCACTGCAGACCTCACAGGCGACTTCCTTGCGTTGCTCTGTCCTCGAAGGCCTGTAGAGAGTCGCCTGCAGCCCAGCCACCTTCAGCCCACAGAGTGCAGGGGTAAGGAAAAGGATTTCAAGACGCGGGCCCCCTGGCTACTAGCGGTCCCCAGGCCGATTCCCAGTGTTTTGCGGCCGGACCAAGGACACCGCCCATGATCAAGGAAGCAGAGCTCTACCAGCCTCTCGCCAACCAGAGGGTCCGCTGTACCGCGTGCGCCAGATACTGCAACATACCAGAGGGAAAAATCGGCCTCTGCGGAATACGCCAGAACACAGACGGCAGGCTACAACTCCTCGTCTACGGAAAAGTCATAACTGGACACGTAGACCCCATCGAGAAGAAACCTGTAACACACTACATGCCTGGCTCGAAGATATTCTCGATTGCAACGACTGGTTGTAACTGGCTGTGCTCTTACTGCCAGAACTCTGATATTAGTCAGAGGCGAAAAGTTGAGGGTACTGACCTAACGCCTGATGAGATTGCTAGGATGGCCGTAAGTTATGGTTGTCAGGGTTTGGCTTATACTTACAATCAGCCCACGATTTTCATCGAGTTTGCCAGAGATGTTGGACTCGAGGCTCGCAGAAACGGGCTGATCAACGTCTTCGTCTCCAACGGCTACGATACTCCTGAGACTGTAGGGATGATGGACGAGTTCCTTGACTGTATTACCGTGGATTTCAAGGGAAATGCTGAGACGGGTTTCATGAGAAAGTACGTAGGTGTTCCAGATGCCCAGCCGATTTTCCAGACCATAACGGAGATTAGGGACAGGACGAGGATCCACACCGAGATTACAGACCTCGTTATTCCAGAAATAGGCGATAACCTGGACGAGGCGCGGAAGCTGAGCCGATGGCTGTACGACAATCTAGGACCCGACATGCCAATCCACTTTCTCAGGTTTCACCCCGACTACAAGCTAATGCATATTCCAAACACGCCCGTTAAGACCTTGGAGGAGCACTGCAAGGTGGCCAGGGAGGAAGGGTTGAGGTATGTGTACGTGGGAAACGTTCCAGGTCATCCCTGGGAGCACACGTATTGTCCCGGGTGTAAGTCAATCGCGGTGAAACGTTACGGTTTCGACATTATCGGCTGGAACCTTGACGAGAAGAACAGGTGCAAGAACTGCGGCTACCAATTGCCCATAGTTGGCCAATTGAGCTCTGCCGTTAGCGAAGACAGATTCTTGCCCGTGATAAACTAGGCCGGCCTTTTTCTCTAGGCCTTTAGGGCATCCAACACTTCTCCGGAGTGCGCGTCAGGCTTTACAGGGTCGAATACGCGTTGAATGTTTCCTGTCTCGTCGATGAGAAACGTCACCCTGCGAGCTGTCTTACGTTCCGCGTTGTAAACCCCGTACGCCTCTGCAATCTTCGCACCAACATCTGCAACGAGCGCAAATGGAAGGTTGAACTTCCCCGTGAACCTTCGATGAGACTCCGAATCATCCACGCTAACACCCAGAACCTCCGCGCCTAGCTCCCGTATCCTGTCGTAGTGGTCTCTTAGCCCGCACGCTTCCACAGTGCACCCAGGCGTGTCATCCTTTGGATAGAAGTAGAGAATCACTCGTCTTCCCCGATACTTGCTCAGGCGTATAATTTCCCCTGATGTTACGGGTGCCTCGAAGTCGGGTGCGGGCCTTCCGGGCTCAAGCCTAGGAACGGATTGCATGATGCGAGGGAGAGGGGCCCGTCTGAGATTTATGCGCATCGTCCAGCCCTTGATGGAAGAGAGGGGTGAAGCAGTTTTTCCCTTACCTCTCCTGTTCTTCTCTTGAGAGTCCACAGTCTCTCCCATGTGTCGTATGGATGATCCTGCTCGAAGGCGGGACGGCTACTGGGTCTGGATTGAGAAGGTTCTAAGACGGATCTGTTAATCCTCTGAGAGGTCACGACGTCCTGCTTCAAACGAGGCCCAATTCCCTGTTTTTCGAAAACAAAACACTAGCTTAAAATAAGCAACCCCGTGAAGAGAATTCGTTCTTAGAGACAGTCGACGAGAGAAGAGCCAGAGTTCGGGCCTGGATTGTAAGATGTGTGAGTGAATAAGATGGCTAGAATAGTCCTTACCGCAGACGCCACTCAGATGAGCGAATACTGGGGAATACCCCTACTCGACTTCTTCAGCTGCGCCCCGGCGGAGAAAGTCCCCCGTATGGTCTTCGACTTCCTCTCGCCATCCGTGAAGCACAGCCACGGCGTGGCGACGATGGCGCCGTATGGGCTGCGGAAGCTGGAGGCCGCATTGTTGCGCGGCTACAAGCCGGAGGACATCGTCGTGGCGCATCCTGCTCACGTTTCAAAGTTCATCGACGAAAAGACCAAGATCGTGGGGATTTCCACCATGGACCCGTTAGGGCTGGGCCCCGTGAGCATGATGTTCACGGATGGCGGAAAGATGACTGCTTACACTAAGAAGAAGTTCGCTGAACTTGTCCACGAGATAAACAGGTCGAGGAGGAGGTTTCCAGGGTCGAAACTTGTCGTGGGCGGGTCCGGAGCCTGGCAGATGGAGGTGAGAGGCGACGAGACAAAGGCCTTGGGGATCAACCATGTGGTGTTGGGCGAATGCGACCATGTTATAGGCCAGATATACAATGATATCGAGTTCAATGGAAGCCCCGAGTTCATACATGTCCCCCGTGGCCCGAAGCTGGAGGATATTCCGGACATTGTAGCCCCGACAGTCCACGGACTGGTCGAGGTCATGCGGGGCTGTGGGCGGAACTGCCAGTTCTGCGAGCCGAACCTCCGAGTGGCCAAGTACTATCCTATGGAGAAGATCATACGGGAGATTACGGTTAACACGAGGATAGGTAACCCGAACGTCTGGGTCCACAGCGAGGACATTTTCCTCTACAAGCTGGAAGACAAGAAAGGGTTCATGCCAAACCACGAAGCCGTCCTCGACCTGTTCAAGACCGTAATGTCGGTCCGTGGAGTCAACTATTCCAACCCGACCCACGGCACCACATCGCCAGCTGTTGCTGACCCTGACCTGATCAGGGAAATATCAGAAACGGTTAGGCTTGGAAGCGACCGCTACATCGGAATACAGTCCGGGCTCGAAACCGGGTCCTCTCAGCTGATAAAGAAGTACATGCCGTTGAAGGTGAAACCTTTCAGCCCCGACGAGTGGCAGGACGTGATATACGACGGGACCCGGGTCTTTAACGAAAACTACTGGTTCCCGGCCTACACGATAATCGTTGGGCTTCCCGGCGAGACCGCCGAAGACGCCTTAGACACGGTCCGCCTTCTCGACCGGATGGAGAAAGGGCTTCCAAGGGAAATTGGAAACAAGGCACACTTCACCGTCACCCCGCTCAGCTTTGTACCCCTCGGCGTCCTGAAGAACAAGGGATTCTTCAACGTAGACGAAGGGATTGACGAAGCAAGGTTCTGGGTCATCTACCGCAGCTGGAGACACACAGTTCTAGAGTTGCACACAATGCCCCCGACGTTGATGAAGCTCAACCCTCTGTTCAAATCAGTGTTCACAACCCTTTGCTGGTTCGGCTCCAAGAAGATCCTTGACGGCGTCAAGGCGTGGGGACGCCGGCTAGGGTTTGACGCTGACAAGAGCCTCAGGGTCAACTGACCCACAGAGCTAGCTTCTCCTCTTTACAACACGCCCACGGCGGAGAGTTCCAAGTATCCTCTCCACTGCATTCTTGGG
>DATBWE010000111.1:0-3849 GCA_036514975.1 Bathyarchaeia archaeon | reverse complement strand
CAACGGTGGTTGTTTCGCGAACTGTATTGACTGTCCGGCCGGTATGAGCACTATGTCCACGGTAGTCGGCTTGGTGTTCTGGTGAGGACCTCCTACAGGGTTGTCATTGTTACGGAAGACCAGTCGGGCGTTGATGCCGGTGAGTCTGAGTTCACCGTTCAGGGTGATCGTGGAGCCCTTGTTGTCGCAGCTGTCTGAGGCTACCTGGGCTGTGGCGATTGAGGGGATGAAGAAGTCGGCTGATGTTTCAAAGAATCCTTGTACGCATCTTCCGAGATAGATCTCGCTTGTCAAGGCGGTATTGTGGCTGTCGAGGAATTGCAGCCAGATGAACGGGTTACCTCCTGTTCCTCCTTGGACTGGTTGCTTCGGTATCTGTACGCTCTCTCCCGCCGGGATGACCACTGCTGTAGCTGTGGATTCTTCTGTGTGCGTGTGAGTTCCTTTCTCGTTGTTCTGGAAGACGAGTTGTACTCTTACTCCCCCTAGTGCCAGTTCTCCTTGGAGGGTGACTTTGGGCCCTGGAGCGTTGTAACAGCCTGATGTCATCGCCGTCGTGGTTATGTGAACATTGTTGGAGAAGGTGGCGCTGACCTGTTGGACTCCCTGGGCAAGGCCGGCGAAGACGACTGTGAAAAGTGCTATGGTTATGATGGTTGTCCGTTTCATGGATTTTCGAGCGCGAGTCTCAGCGAATTGATATTTTATTCAACTGAATTGAACAAGCGTACAGGACACATGAGAGTGTCCATATGCGGTCATCTGCAATCCAAAACCGCACAGATAACGTGCATGGGTCTGGCCCTTGAGAGAGACATTATGGGAACACAGGTGGCCCCCGGGGAGGTGCTTTACATTCTACCCTCAAAAGATGGAAACTGTTAAATTCATAGAGCGAGCATTACGCAGCTTCCGCGGTAATTCCCTGGATATCCGCCAGCCATCCCACGGGCCCTTTTGTCGGCTTGGCAGGTACGTCGGGAAGCACCGAGAAAGGCGAAACACGCGTCCCCGGAGGATGATTTGACGAGATGGAAGATTGGCAACTTGCGCGCAAAGGTAGAAGGCCGGATACACTAGCCGCTTCTAGACCGACGACCTCGACCAGCAGACAGATACTCGGCAGGAAGTTCATGCAGACCCTCAACGATCAAGTCCATAGAGAACTCAGCACATTAGCGCAGCAACGGGGAATAACCGTTCAGGGCCTAATCAGGGCGGTCATCGTGCCTGAGTGGGTCAACTCCAGAGAGAACAAAACGAGCATTTTCTCCAACCCGCACCCTGTTGCTGTTGAAAACTTGCCAGAGCAGACGACTCGAACGGTCCAGGTAGAACACGCGAACACGAGAGCCCAACCGCTAGGTCGACGATAGCAGCCACGACTGGTCCCGAAGCATCCGGGCCATCAAGTGCCCGGAACAACCAGAATGGAGATTGTGCAGATTCATGCTCTCGTCGGGCCGGGGGACGTGTGTCCCTTCGGAGGGACCGCCCAAGCCGACCAAGCCGTAACCAGTCACTATCGCCCTCCGGTCACCCCCTCAGTCCATGGGAGGGGGAAAGGTCAAGAACTGGCCGGCCAATTGTGACCTCGCCTTGCCGCCCGCACCTGACGAGGTCGAGAAGGCGATAGCTGACGAGTTCAACAGCTCAGCCTGCGAGTTCTGCTGCCGCTACAAGAGGGAAGGCCTATCCAAAAGCAGCAAGATTCTCATGAACTGGCTGGTCGAAGAGGGACTCAGCGGAAAAACCCTGCTGGACCTAGGGTGCGGTGCGGGAACGTTTTCTGTCGAAGCTCTCAAGAACGGAGCCTCAACCTCCACAGGATTTGACCTGGCTCCCGAGATGATCATGGCGGCGGATAGCCTCGCGGCAGAGATGGGCCTAGACAAGCGGGCAAGGTTCAGCCTAGGAAACGCAGCGTCGGCGGACCTGCCTGCCTCTGAGGTGGTCGTGATGGACAAGGTGATCTGCTGTTATCCGGAGGTTGGCCCTCTGCTCAAGAACGCCTCCTCGGCGAGTCGAGAAACGATCGGCTTCATACTTCCGCGTGACGAGGGTCTCTGGAAGTGGCCCCTGAGGCTTGCGGCGAGAACCGGCAACCTGGTCTATAGGCTGCGAAGGCGAAAGAACAACTGGTTCTACATTCATTCTCTGAAGAGCATGGATGGAACGTTGCGAGGGGCGGGTTTCGCGAGGAGGAAGAAGGCCGCGTCTCGGATGTGGCTCGTTTTCCTCTACAAGAAACAGGGGAAGACGGGAATTTGACCCGGGTAGGAGGAATCAAGGCTTTGCTTTCCACGATTAGAGCTGACGTATCTTGTCGTAGAACTCGATGAGGTTTCTCGCAGCCGGCTCTTCCTCGTTCAAGGCGAAAATTTTCATCCCCTTCTCGTATCGCTCGAACAACAGTATCCTGCTCTTCACCAGGGGTTCTGCGATTCTAGCGACCGTTGAAGGCGACACGTTCAGCGTCCTCGCAAGCCCGGCCTGGTTGAATACTTTCTGCCGGTTCTGCAAGAGATGCTCGACCAGTTTGACCTGTGCCTTGGACTGGAATATGTCGACCAGACGCATCTCAAGCCTACCTCAAGAGTAGACTACTCGCGTCCCCACGTCCTTTCCTCGCAGGGCGGCTAGTATGTTCTCGGGTTCGTCTAGGGAAACAAACCGAGTCGGGGTCTTCGCCCTCTGGAGAATCTTGATCGCTAGTGGGTCGAGGAGCTCGTACCGTCCCGCGAAAACCTCGCCCGACATCGCCCAGCTCAACAGCTTGTCCACGTGTACTGACCGTATCAGTTTCGCTTTGGGGTTCTTCTTAGGGTCCTCAGTGTAGACACCCGCGACATCCGTGCCGTTTACCAGGCTCTCCGCCCTGGTGATTTCAGCAGCCAGCGCGGCCACGGTGTTGGTTGACTGTCCGGGTTGTAGTCCTCCCATGACAACTGCCCGGCTGTTTCCGACGAGGGAGCGGAGCTCGCTGAGACTTGTCGGAATCTCCGGGACACCGACGGACCCAAGCGAGAGCCGGAGAAGCTCCGCGTTCAACCTGGTCACTTGTATTCCTACGAGGTCGCTGGTTGACTCGTCGGCTCCAAGGTTCCGGGCGGCATGGATGTAGGCCCTGGCGTTCTCTCCGCCCCCTGCAACCAGGACCAGCTGGTTGCCTTGCTTCGCAAAGTCGGCAAGAGCCTGCCCCATTCTCGCTATCGCTTTTGTGTCAGGTTCCCGCTTGAAGAGTGCCCCCCCGAGTTTGACAACCGCCCGCATTCCCTGCTCAGAGTTCCCAATGAAGGAGTACGGTATATTAGAGTGGGGCCGCATCCCTGGTCTCGGTGCGAGAGCAGGGAGACTTTCGGTTGAGCTGGCTCGGACTTCAATCCCGGCTACACGTCTCCCTGTACAAGCTGACGAGTGGACGGGTCGGAGGCAGCGTCTTCGGAGCACGAGTTCTGCTCTTGTCCACAGTCGGCCGAAGGACCGGAAGGAAGCGCACAACGCCTCTCCTCTACATTGAGGATGAAGACAACCTTGTTGTTGTGGCCTCAAACGGTGGCCGCGAGAAAAACCCAGCTTGGTTCATGAACATCAAGCAAGACCCGCGGACGGAAGTGCAGATTAGAGGACGGCGGACAGTGATGCGTGCAGAACAAGCCAACCGGGACGAGAAGCAGCGGCTGTGGCCACTGCTCACGAAAATGTACGGACGTTACGATGGTTACCAGGCCCGTACGAAACGAGAGATTCCTGTGGTAATATTGTACCATGACCGTCCCAGTACGGGTTAGTCATAGGCAGTGACATTGAGGAACTGAGGAAGCTCTACGAGCACTCGTACCAGTTTCT
>DATBWE010000110.1:0-4921 GCA_036514975.1 Bathyarchaeia archaeon | reverse complement strand
AAGCAGCACAGCATCCGTAAGACCCTGATTCTTGGACAAGGCCGACTTCTTCCCTGACAGAAGCAGGCGAAGCCCTGCCGCCGCATTTCCAAATTCCCCAGTTACAGCCACCACATCACCCGGCAGCGCACCGTACCTCCTGACAAGTTTCCTCGGGTCCGCTTCGCCTGCCCCTAGGCAGTCGATGATGAGTTCACTGCTCTGGTTCGTATCTCCACCGATGACCGGGCAGCCGTATTCCTTCGCCCCGCGGCCCAGACCCAGCCCGATCTCACGAATACCTCTCCGCCCCAGAGACCCTGGTAATCCCAGAGAAACCATAAGCCCCAGCGGCCTCACGCCCTTAGCGGCGAAATCGCTCACCGTAGCGACGACCGCTTTCCTTGCCGCCTGCCAGAGACTCATACCAGGCGGGACATCAGTGCTTCCGACCAACATGTCACTCTTCAAAACTATCCAAGAATCTCTTCCTGAAGGAATAGCCGCGACATCGTCGTTGAAGCCGAGCGGGAACCTGGGCTCTTCTCCAAAGATGCCCGTGAGGGTTTTGATTATCTCCCTCTCGCCCGGAATCCTCTTCAACGAATAGTCCAAGTTTCAGGTGTTTGGTAGGAGCTTTAAACCAAAGGCTATGCCTACGCCCGACTTGCGCCTCGGTGGCTCAGCCTGGTAGATGTTCTCGCACCAGAGAGCATCCGCCTCGTAAGCGGAAAGGCACATGTCTGCCCCGTAGGGTCGCGGGTTCAAACCCCGCCCGAGGCTCCAAGAAATCATCACGTGTTCAACCACCGATCGGACCAGACCCCAGGCCAGGAGACTACGCGTCTTACTCGAGCAGTTGACAAGAGCCTCGTTAACTCCTGGCACCTCTGCAAAAGGCTGTGCTCTCAATCACGCGAAGATGACATTCATGCGGGTCTCTATCAACTCCGTAATATCCCCCCGCTAAGTCTATAGCCTAGTCCTTAGCGGCCACTCGTACAGCCGACAGGGAGGTGTAGTAGATCGATGAGTCGTAGCTCGTATGGTAGCCCCAGAACAATGCACAAAGTAACATGTTCCGACTGTGGGAAGGAGACAGAAGTTCCTTTCCAGCCAACACAAGGAAAACCAGTATATTGCAGGGACTGCTACCAGAAACATAGAAGGTACTAGGACTCTCAATTGGGAGGCCCTAGCTCCCACCCCTTTGATTATAGGTGTCAGACAGAGCATTTCCTGAAGGGATTCCTATTCTCTCTGAATTCGGAGTGCTAGCACGCTGCCTGAGGCTTCAATCAAAACGGGCCGGAGGAGCTCCTCGGAACATTCCCTTGTTTTTCTCTGGTTTGGGACGGGCATCCCTACCCCCGTTCATATAGTCTGCGCGAAAAGGAGTTGCGGTTTCCTAGGGGAAACTGTTCGTTCTGTGCATGTTTGGGGGCTGTTTTTTACCGACATTGCGATGCTCCTGTCGGCGAAGCTCCGGGGTTCCTTCCTTGTCACATGGTCTTACGACCTTGCGGGCTCGGGGGGGACAAAATGCCCATAATGCGACCTGTTGTCTGAAATGCGACGCCCTCATGCCTAGGCGAAAGCCTCGTCTCTACCCGGACCTTTCACAAGACCCCGTCGAACCACAGGTTCACATCAGAAGAACGCATGACCCCCAGGAGGTCAGTATTTACCTCAAACAACTGAAGAAGGCCCTGAAGTTTCTGCCGCTCGGAAGCCGCGCCTACTACTACGTTTCCGGGGAGATTCTCAGAGCGAACACGCAACTGAAGTTGATCGTGTCTCTCAGACCAACTGATAGTCAGGGGCATGATTCCGCAGGTTCTCCATCCGACTCCAACGAGGGAAACTAACTAGGCAAATCCTCCAGGTCAGAATGTTCAAAACGCTTCCAGTTCGTCAAGGCGCGCGGGCTGGCCAGTGTTGGGCTCGAATCTGCATCAGGTTCTTGAATTCTTGAACAGTGCTTACTAGGCGATCTTCCGGTCAATAACGCCTGAACGCCTCGCCTTTTTTTCGCCGAACCTAAAGGCCAGAAGACCTAGGACCAGAAAGCCCGCCCCTCCCAACAGCGCCACTCCGATATGGTAAGCATACGATTCCAACGAGCTGTAGATTAGAACGTCGCGAGCTGCGGCTATGAACTGGGTGTAAGGAAGAAACTCGGCCGCGTCAGAGAGCGGACGTGGAAGTACTGATACTGGGAAGAGTGCTCCTGAGAAGACCATTAGAAGCCCTGCTACATAGGTGGGTAGGGCCCATTCGAACTTGGAAGCGTAGATTGCGTAGGCGCTGAGGAGAAAGCCGAGACCCATGGCGGCTGGAATGTTGATGACAAGTGCAGCTGCTAGTAGGGCTACTGAGACCGGCGAGACTACGAGTGGAATTTGGGAATTGAAGATGAGTATTGAGATGAAGTAGGCCGCGGCCAAGGATGCCATCGAGGTTATTGTCGAGGTGACGAATGATGCGAGGCATCGCCCCGCTAGGTATGGAGGAGACGACCCGGGAGACATATAGACGTGTGTGAACACGTACGACCATTTCCCTTCCGCGATGGCAAGCGTTGGGACCCAGGAATAGGCTGCTATATGGAAATACAGTGCAGCTCCCACGAGTATGTAGGCTAGCCTACCTGGGTCGAATTTTTGGGCTGCGGTGGAAGCAAGCTGGTAGACAAAGAGGGCTGTAAGGATGCTTGCCAATGGAGCTATAGTCTTGACTGCCAAGCCGACGACTGGATTGGTCCAACTGAACTCCCGGTGCCAGCCAACCCATACAGATGCGATTATCGTCCTAACGTAGCTCATCGTAGTCTCACAGTGATAGACCCTGTTCTCCGGCCCTTCTCCTCCAAGACCTTCAAGGCCTTGGTCGCGAGAACAAGAAGCACAACCCCCATTACGGCGAGAGCGAGAACATGCAGGTAGACTCCATCGATTCCCTGTGAGTAGAAGAGAGTCCTTCTGAGCCCGTCCATGCCAATTGTAAGCGGAATCAGCGATGCGACGGCCTGGACTGCGAAGGGAACATTCTGGTTTCCAAGGGATGGGAAGTAGACTCCTGAGAGGAGGGACACTGGCTCGTGGACTGCCTCATTGAGGGATTCTGCCTCACGCCCATATGATAGATAGAGGCTGGAGAGGGCCATTCCCATAGCGTAGAGTGATGCCAGGGTTAGAGCGAAGACCGTGATTACAGCAGGCCAGGAAGGACTGATTGGTGGGGAGAAGAGTAGCCAGCCCACTACGGCGACAAAGGCGGCCGAGGGTGCTGTACCGACTATTCCCCCCAGAGACATGCCTACCAGTATTGCTGTTATCGGGGCTGGAGATGTGATGTATATCTCGAATAGTCCTTGTTGTTTGTCCCAGTTGAACTGGCTGGCCATGGACCATAGAACGTTACCCCAGAATGAGACCATTACTCCGCCGAGGACGGCGAACCCAGCGTAGTCGGGGAGTCCCGCGCTGATGTACAACAGTGAGAGAGCAAGGGATGTGAACAGGGGAAATCCTATTGTCACCACTATCCAGAGGGGCTCGCTGTAGATGCTCATGGTCCGCACCCACGTCCTAGCGTAGGCTGTCTTCAGCCAAAGATTAGGCTGCAGCTTCGTGCTCCCTCTCCCTGAACCCGCGCCCGACCAGTGCCACGAAAACCTCCTCCAGAGTGCTCTGTTGCCTCCAGTGAGACAGGATCTGAAGGCCTGACTCCTTTACTAGGTTGATTGCCTTCTGCGCTGACACGTCGCTCTCCACCACTACCTTGACTCCTGACACTCCCCGTTCCTCGTCGACTGTGGACGTGAAGCCTTTGACACCGTCCAGAGTGCTCAACGCCTCAAGCTTTCCCGGGGGCGGAGGAGGCGAAACCTCCATGACGAGAGCAGGAGCTCCAAGCGACCTCTTCAAAGCCGATGGGGTGTCGCAGGCGAGAATCTTTCCCTTGTCGATTATCGCGACCCTGTTGCAGATAGCCTCGACCTCAGCCATGTTGTGTGTCGCGAGGAGGATTGTACGGCCATGCTCTTTCGCCTGGTTGACTAAGAACTGGCGAATGGACATGGCTGTCATGACGTCAAGCCCTATTGTTGGCTCGTCTAGGAACACTACCTTCGGATCGTTTAGGAAGGCCCTCACGATGGTGACTCTCTGCCTGTATCCTGTGGACAGGGCGTAGAATTTTCTGTCGAGATAGTCCTCCAGCCCAAGCGTCGCGGACAGTTCGTTAATCCGGCGGTGCGCCTCGTTCGAGGGCAGTCCGTAGAGTTGTGAGAAGAACCATAGGTTTCCCCTCGCGCTGATGTAGTCGTACCCCGCTCTCTCTGCGCCGCTGGCGGCGCTGATAATTGGCCTCACTTTCTCAGGATGCGTAGCCACATCGCAGTCCATCACTTTCGCGGTTCCCTTGGTGGGAAGGAGTAAGGTGGAGAGTATCCGAATCATTGTGGTCTTGCCGGCGCCGTTCGGCCCTAGTACGCCGAAGATTTCGCCTTCCTTCACGCTGAGGCTGACGCCGTCGAGGGCGACAACTTTTCCCTGTTTGCTGTCGAACTCTCTGCGCAGATTCTCGACTTCAACAGTCACTTTCGAGTCGAGAACGCTCAGAGACATATCACCCTGCGGTTCGAGGGGCACCGGACAACCCTAGGCGACATTTAACCGTTCGGTGAATGCTGCCACTGGATTGTCAGTAAAGTAGGATAAAGCTACGCGCTGACTCTAGCTGCAAGTCTTCTGGTCCGAAGGCGCCGGTAGAGTCCTCTTCTAGATATTTCGCGAGATTTCTCCGGGTTTTCGTCTCTAAACCAGTCGGGGACTATCACTGCCCTCAGCAGTTGTTGCACGGTAATGCCGCGTTTCCTGGCAACTTTCTCGAGTTCTGAGTATAGCTTGCTGTCTAGGGTCTGCATGAACTTACGCGT
>DATBWE010000109.1:0-4078 GCA_036514975.1 Bathyarchaeia archaeon | reverse complement strand
CCAGAAGTAGCTGATAGAGCTGAGATAGAGCGCAGTGCATAGGAAGAATGGGAGTGAAAGGTAGAAACCTCCCAGGCCCATCAAATAGGCTCCTACGAAAGTGCTAATGGAATTGGGAAATCTCCAAAGAGCAGTGGTAATCGCAGAGGCAGATGACCGTTCCTCCTTCGAGACTAAACCCATCAGGAGAGACTGTTCTGTTGGATTGCTCATCATCATGAGCATGCTCCGTACAATGAAAACCGCGGAGGCAGTTAGGAAGTCTGAAGTGAAAGGCAGCGAGACCAGAAAGATCGTCGAAGAAGCCTGTGTCAGAACGATGGTCTTGACCGTACCTATTCGTCTTGCAAGCTTGGGAGCGGCCAGGTTGGCAACTCCCATGATAAGACTGTTGACGCCAACCATTATTGGTCCGCTTATCTCATCTGTAACCTCAAACCTGATCAGAGCCCATAACTGAATCAGCGGAACGACCATTCCAGCACCGAGGGCGATCATTACACCAGCTATTGAATACCGGACAACAACTTTTCTCGATTTCCTCGGAAAGAACTGGGTCACCCCTTCGCTGTGTCTCAACTCGGACTCGGACAATCTAGACACTATCGCGGGCCCGAGAAGCCCTATCGCCGCAATGCCCACGTAGAGGTAACGATGTCCCTGAACCAAGCTTATGCCGAAGACGGCATCAAGCGGCCCAAGGATGCCCGCACTGAACCCGCCCACTGCAAAGCTGATGGTGCCAATAAGAAATGACAAGCTGAAGGCAGTTGTCCTTTTAGCGTCTGTCGCCTTCTCCGCCAACATAGCCCCCCAGGATACAGCATACATGGCCTCAGAAAGACCGCCTAGAATAGCCGCGGCAAACAGGACGGGGAGACCAAACGTGGTGTCTGCGGGAACTATGCCGAATGTAGCGATGGCGAGACTCGCGATCACTCCCCCCCAGACAACAAACCTCTTCCGTCCGTAGCGGTCTGCTATGCCACCGAACCAGAAACAAGACGTTGCGCTAACGACGCCAAAAACCGTGAAAATCAGTCCGGTTGTCGGGATGCTGACTCCCTGCAATGGCAGGAAGACGGATAGTGTTCCGAAGAAGACCCCTGCGGCCATCCAGTTGAAGAAGCTGGCCCCGTTTAGCAGGTTTGCCTCGCGGGGCATTCCCCTGTATTCGTCAAGGAAACTGTTGATGCGCTGGAAGCCCAAAGGTCCCGCCTGACAGGTGTGGATTTCGAACTGCTTGCCCGACACTAAAACATTGTTCGTTCCGGTACGCTATGCTCACGTTTGTACGGAATAGAAACCGTGACTAGTGTGTGGTTGGGGCCGTTTTCAGCTGGTCCCAAGGGAACGATTTGTGACGCTTGTAATACTCGACCAGGCCGCCCTCCAGCATCAGTCCCCGCAGAAAGTCAGCTACCTTGAGAGCATGGAAGACCCTTCCATCCTTCAGCCGTTTCACAGACCAGTCTTGAAGGTTGACTTCCAGTTCGTCGAACTGCTTGACCTCTTTTGAGATTCCCGGAATCTCAAGCGCAGGCAGGCCGATGGCGAACGCGTTTCGGAGGAATATTCGAGCAAAACTCTCAGCGACAACAGCGGCAACGCCCGAGTATTTGATGGCGACAGGTGCCTGTTCCCTGCTGGACCCGCCCCCGAAGTTTCGTCCCGCTACGAAGAGGTCGCCCTGTTTGACTTTCTTGTAGAATTCAGGGTCAAACCCGTACATGGCATATTTCGCCATCTCATAGGGATCGTTTGTCCGGGCCTTGAAACGGAACGGTATGATAATGTCAGTGTTCACGTCATCAGGCCAGACCCAGGCCCGGCCTCTGAGAATTGTCGAGGTGGTCATAGGTACTTCCTCGGGTCCGCAATCTTACCCTCAATCGCAGCGGCCGCGCAGGTCGCAGGCGATGCCAGGTAGATCTTCGCGCTGGTCGCGCCCATGCGTCCCATGTAGTTCCGGGGTGACGACGAAATACAAACCTCATTCTCACCCAGGACCCCTAGATGGGTCCCGACACACGCACCGCATGTGGCGTTGGTGAATACCGCACCTGATTCTAGGAATATTTCTGCCAGTCCTTTCTTAATGGCTTGTTCGAACACGTTGACCGATGCAGGTGTAATTATACAACGGGTCCCCGCTTTGACCTTGCGACCTTTCAAGATTCTAGCAGCAACTACCAAGTCCTCGATGCGGCCGTTGGTCGAGGAGCCGATGAAGGACTGGTCGATCGGAGTACCTTCAACCTCTCCTACGGTTTTGACCTTGTCCACGTTTCCTGGCTCGGCAACCTGAGGCTCCAGCTTTCCTAATTCCATTTCATGCTCGTCCCTGTAGGTGGCCTTCTTGCCGGCGTGAACCTCTGACATGGGCTTCCGGTTTACCGACTGAAGATACTCTTCTGTGGTGGCGTCCACCTCGAAGACTGAGAGTTTGCAGCCGCACTCCATGGAGTTGTTGCTAATACACGCCCTAGATGCCATGGTCAGGGTCTTGACGCTTGGGCCCTTCCACTCGAGCGAGAGATAGTTTCCCCCGTCCTCGCCAACCATGCCGATAAAGTGTGATATGATATCACGGGCGTAGACCCCTTTCTTGAACTCGCCTGAGAGATTGACCTTTACGGATTCAGGGACGCGGGCCCAGAGCTTGCCCGTCGACCACAGTGCCGCCATCTCCGAGCTTCCGATGCCCGTGGCAAAAGCCCCCAGGGCGCCGCCCTGACACGTGTGGGAGTCGGCCCCGAACAAGACCATGCCCGGGACGATGTGGTGCTCCATCAGGTGCTGGTGGGATATGCTGCCTTCGACGATGTGGCAGCCCTGCTGTCTTACGAATTCCCGCATCAGGCTGTGGAGATTGGCAACCTTCTCGTCCGCCGCTGGATAGGTATGGTCTATGACCAAGTGGACCCGTGACGGGTCCCAGAGCTTCTCAACACCCATCTCCTTGAACACGCGTATCGCGAGGGGGCCTGTGCTGTCCTGTGCCATGGCCAAGTCCGCGGGTAGAATCGTAATGTCGCCCGGATGACGTACCTTCTCGCCGCCGTCAGCCCTGAGACTTATGACCTTCTCAGCAAAAGTGAGCGAGTCGTCGCTGAGAATGGCTTGGCGCAAATGGGGGTCGCGGCGGCCGAAAAAGTCAGGCCGCTATTAAACTTGAACGGATTAGGGCTGTGAATCTTCTCTGGACAAGGAAGTAGAACTTTGCCCTGTAGTGAACTTCTGGAAGATCTCCCTTGTATGACGTCCCGCTTCCCTATCTGTCCGCGCCAATAGAACGCTGATCCCGGTAACAATCAGGAGAAGCCCGATAATGACCCTTATCACGTTCGAGTCAGACGTTCCAACCACTACTGACCCTAGTCCTACGCCTAACACGATACTTCCTATGATGTTTCGCTTCTTCAACTTCAACACTGCCCTTGTTCCCGTTTCCCGCTCTAGAGCGGAGAAACCAGACCTAGTCAGACGGCGAGCTTTCAGCCTGAGAGAATATGCTTCTCACCGGCTTAGGGGTCTTGAAACCCAAGTATCGGGATGCGGGTTCAGGATAGACCGGTCTTTCCACACGACCCTCCACTGCACCAGAGAAGCCGGTGCTCTCACTTAGTCTAGACCAGAAAAAACCGATGGGTTCGTCCGGGCCTATTTGTGATGCTTAGATTACTGCTGCTTCCACGGTCTTGGCCATTGCAAGGGCCTGTTCCCGTGTAGTGTCCAAATCGTGAACATCTTTTCCATGCATCTGAACATGCTTAACGACCTCGTCTTCAGTGTTGGTGCGTACCATGAAGCCGCAATCGCACGTGGCTTGTTTCGCCAAAAGTCTTCGGCACGGTTCGGCCTATGTTCTTAATTAAACAACCGGAAGCCGCAGGGATTATCCCAGACTCCTAGGTCCCGAAGGCCGGATAGCCCTTATTAGCGGAAATGAACATTCGCTCTTCGCGATGGGCTGATGGTTCAGAAGAAGCCCGCCGGCAAACCCGGAAAAAAGATACGCATTCTCGTTGCAAAGCCTGGCCTTGACGGGCACGACCGGGGTGCCCTCATCCTCTCC